>NZ_JBYVYK010000022.1:0-86177 GCF_058148405.1 Mycobacterium sp. DHQP2018-32-09
GGTGCCGCCGGCGCGGCGCCGCGCGAGCTCGCGGCGCGTCCGCGACAGCCGGCGCCGCGTCACGATCACCACGACGCCCAGCGCGACCAGCGCGGCGAATTCGACGGCGGCCAGAACCGACAGGGCGACGATCACCCGCCGATTATCGTCGACGCGTCGTCGCGGTTACTTCTTGCCGTAGGGGGGCGCCTTCACCGCCGGTGCGGCCTTCACCGGCACGATCGTGCCGGTGTAGGTGACCGTGGTGGTCTCACCCACCTGCATGCCGGCAGGCGAGTACGGGGTCGTCCCCGCATCCGCGGTGGTACCGCCGGCGGCCGCCAATACGCCCATGGTGACGACGGAGCCGGCGCCGAGGGCCGCGGCGAGCGTCTTGAACCGGAACGAGAGGGAACGTGGTGAAGTCATGGGAAGTGATTGTGCGGATCGACGACGGTCAGCGCATCGACCGCCAGCACCTTCACAGGCAAACGGCATGTCTCCGCCAGCAAGTCCGCATGCCTACGCAAGGTCGTTGTGTTAGTTGGGCTTTCTATGTATTCGAGGTCCGCCGCGACGGCTCGACCACTCCGCGGCCCGTCGTGGCGAGCAGTGCCAGGAGGAGCTCGGCACGCACCCGAGCGTCGTCGAGGTCGCAGCCGAGCAGCCGGCGCACGCTGGTGATGCGGTTGCGCAGCGTGTGCCGGTGCACGCCGGAGGCCGCCGCCGCGGTCTCCCAGTGGCCGTTGGCCTCCAGGAAGGCGCGCAAGGCGTCGACCAGCCCGCCGTGGTGGTCCCGGTCGTACTGCACCAGCGGTCCGAGGGTGCTGTCGGCCATGGCCGTGAGCACTCGTCTACTGGCCTCGTGGGACAACAGGGTTCGACCGGCCTCGGCAGCGAGATCGACTGGGGCGCCGCCTTTTCGGGCCGTCTCGGCCGCGAGCTGAGCACTCTGGACGGCCGCCGCCAGCTCGTCGAGACCGTGCGGCCTGCTGACGCCGACGCGAATCGACCGCCGCGTCGGGCCGTCGAGGTCGGCGAACAGCTGGGTCACGACGTCGAGCCCCGCGTCACCGGGCACCACGACGACGACCCGCGCGTCGTCGGCATGGACGTCGGAATGGACGTCGGAATGAACGTCGGAATGAACGAAGCACTGATATCCCGCCCGCTCGACGGCGTCCTCGCAGGCGGCGTGCAACGTCGTCAGCTCGCCACCTGCACCCCGATCGACCACGACCGCGCGAATCCGGCGATGCGAGTCCGCTGCCCGCGCCACCATCGCCTTCGCGGCGCGGCGATCGTCGCCGCCGTGCAACAGCAGCCCCAGCGCCGAGGAATTCAGTTGGCGCCGAACGGCATCGAGACGTCTGGGCTTGTCGAACTCCAGAGCCAGGAGGGCATTGGCATGCCCGAGGAGCATCTGGTCGACGTGCCCGATCGGACCTCCGCCGAGGACGACGACCTCGCCGTACGAGCGTGCACCGATGCGGATGCGCTGATGCACGACGGTGGTCGCCACCCCGTCGGTGGTCACCGTCGTGACGCCCACGTCCGCACCCGCGGACACGGTCGCGCGTACCTCGTCGAGCAGCGTCACGTCCGAACAAGGCGGATGGCAGGTCACGATGTCGCCGGCGGCGTCGAGCACCACGATGGTGGCCGACAGCGAGCGTGCGAGTTCACGCGCAACCGCGTCGGCTCCGCCGGTGATCACCGCGCGCGTCAGGTGCGGCTGAGCGCGCGACACCCGCAGCACCGCGTCGTACTCGACCTCGGCGATGTGGGCGGTGACGGCCTTGACGATGGCGACGAACGGGGTTTCCAGCGGCACCTCGATCAACGGCAGGCCGATGTCGTCGGCGACCGCGATCATGTCGTCGGGCACCGCGGCGTGGGTCAGTCCCGTCGCGAAGCCGACGCCGGCCACACCGCTGTCGGCGAGGCTGCGCAGATACGCCGCTCGGCCCGCGGAAGTCTTCGGTAGCCGGATCCCGGTGGTCAGCACCAGCTCGTGACCCGACAGCCAGCGTGCCGGGTCGGCGAGTTCGGTGGTCAGCACCACGTTCATGGTGCGGCCGATACCGGCGGCACCACCCCGCAGCCGCAGGGACAGGCCCGTTTGGGTAAGTACCCAGGCCACGGAGACGCGCATCAACGGATTGTACGAATCGGCGGAAAGTCGTCGTCGAGATGGACGAATTGGCGTGCGGTGCTCGCCAGTGGCGCGGCGCACACTTCTTGAGGCATTACGGACGAACCGGCTGAGAGGACTCGCGTGCAGCCAACTTCTGCTTCCACCTCGCCCCACCTCGGGCGCTCCCTCGGGTTGTGGGCGATCGTGGGTCTGGGTCTGGGCTACATGACGCCCATGACGGTGTTCGACACCTTCGGCATCGTCTCCGGTGAGACCAACGGCGTGGTCCCGCTCGCCTACCTGGTGGCGCTGGTCGCCATGCTGTTCACCGCGGTGAGCTACGGCCGGATGACCCGGGTGTTCCCCTCGGCGGGCTCGGCGTACACGTACGCCTCCGAGGTCATCCACCCCAACGTGGGCTTCCTGGTCGGGTGGTCGTCCCTGCTGGACTACCTGCTGCTGCCGATGGTCAACGCCGTGATCGGCCGCATCTACTTCGAGTCGTTCTTCCCCGAGGCGCCCTCCTGGGTGTTCGTCGTGGTCTACGTGGCCGCGGTCACCGCCGTGAACTGCTGGAGCATCAAGGGCACGTCGAGCATCAACGGTGTCCTCGTGGTCTTCCAGATCGTGCTGATCGGCGTGTTCGTCGTGCTCGCCTACCTCGAGATCCGCAACGGGCTCGGGACGGGAACGGTGTTCGCCCTGCAACCGCTCTACCATTCCGGCGTCGAGATCGGCGCGGTGATCGCAGGCGCCACGGTGGTGTGCTTCTCGTTCATCGGCTTCGACGCCATCACGATGTACAGCGAGGAGGCGAAGTCGCCGAACACCGTGCCGAAGGCCATCGTGCTCGCCTTGCTCATCGGCGGTCTGGTGTTCCTCATCGGCGCCTGGTTCAGCCAGGCCGCCTTCCCCACCCTGGACGGCTTCGAGGTCACCGACGACACGCTTCCCGAACTCGCCCTCAAGGTCGGTGGCGAGTTCTTCAAGATCCTGTTCGTCTCCGCGGCACTGGCCGCCATGGTCGCCTCGAGCCTGTCCTCACACGCCAGCGTGTCTCGCATGATCTACGTGATGGCTCGCAACGGCACCGGTCGCATTCCGCGCTTCCTGTCCTACATCCACCCGCGGTTCCTGACGCCCACGCACGCCGTGCTGATCGTCGGGGTGGTGTCGCTGCTGGCGGTGAACTTCACGCTCGAATTCGTCTCGGCGATGATCAACTTCGGTGCGCTGATCGCGTTCACGGTGGTCAACCTGACCGTCCTGGTCTACTTCGCCGGGCGGCTGAAGCGGCGCCACACGCCCATGGAGATCCTCACCAACGTCGTGCTGCCCATCATCGGCATGAGCCTCACGGCCGTGCTGTGGCTCAACCTGCACGTGGACGCCCTGCTGTACGGCGCCATCTGGTTCGCCATCGGGGCGACGCTGCTGGTGTACGTCACCAAGGGGCTACGCCAACCCATGACCATGCGGATCGAAGAGGAGACGCTGGCGGCCGAGGGCACTCCGGTCCCCCACGTCGAGCACGGCAAGAGCGGTGAGCCCCGGTGAGATTGGTGGTCGGCTACCTCGCCACCTCCGGCGGCGCGGACGCCATGGCCCTGGCGGTTCGTCTGGCCCGCACCCTCGCTGCGGACGTGGAGGTGCGGTTGGTACTGGCACCCGACGACGTCGCCATCCAACGCGTGACCCCCGATCGCTACCACGAAGTGCTCGCCGAACAGGGCGCGACGTGGCTCGACGAGGCGTTGCGCATGGTCCCCGACGACGTCACCGCACGCGGTGAGGTGCTGGTGGACGCGTCGGTCGCCGACGCCCTGTGTGCCGAGGCGCAGCGGCTGGACGCCGAGGTGCTCGTGGTCGGCGGGTCCGGCGGCGGTCTGGTGGGCAGCCTCGCCCTCGGCGCACTCGTCGACGAGCTGTTGCGTACGGCGCCGGTTCCCGTCGCCGTCGCCCCACGCGGCACCCGGCACGGTGACGCCCAACGCATCCGCTCGGTGACGTGCGCCGTCGGCGACCGGCCCGGTGCCCGCCGTCTCCTGGACACCGCGGTGCGCGTCAGCACGGCCACCCGCACGCCGCTGCGCTTGGTGTCGCTGGTGGCGCTCGACCAGATCGACGACCGCGCTGCAGACACGGCCCAGCAGCACGCACGGCAGACGCTCGACGAGGTGACCGCCGCGCTGCCCGACGGGGTCGACGTCACGGCCGTGGTCGCCACGGGCGACACCGTCGAGGCCGCCGTGGAGGGCCTGCAGTGGCAGGACGGCGACGTCCTGATGCTCGGATCGAGCAGGCTCGCCCCGCCGCGTCGGCTGATGCTCGGCTCGACCGCCGCCCGCATCCTGCGCGTGCTGCAGGTTCCCATCCTCGTGACACCCGGCGAGGAGACGCCCACGCCGGCGTGAGCCGCGCGGTTCCGCCGCGTGGACGCCTCGTGGGCGCGTCGCTCGTGCGATCATGGCTGCGCTCGCTGGCCACGACGACGGGAGAACGCGATGACGTCGCGGCTGGCGCTCGGGTTGCGTCTGGTGGCCGCGGTGAGCGTCGTCGCCACCATGGTCGGTGCGGGTTTCGCGCATCGTTCGCCGTGGATCGTCGTGCTGGTGACACCGGTGTTCACCATGCTCTACGCGCTGGGCAAGTGGCAGGCGTGGCGGCTGGCCTGGCGCATCGGCGGAGCGCGGCGGATCGCCGGCGCCATCGCGGTGGCGCTGCCCATCCAGGCCGTCGTGGCCACGATCTGTTACGTGCTCGGCGTCGGCATGGGCCGGCTGGCCGGTGGACCGCGCGCGATCGCCGCCGCATCCTCGTCGGACGTCGTGATCGTGGCGGGGCTGCTCGCGGTCGCCGGAGCGCTCGGCGTCGCGGTGATCCGCATCGAGCGCGGTGCGCACGGCGCGCCCCCTCCGCACCCTCGGGCCACCGACGACGGCGGCCATGCCGTCGAGGGCGAGATCGAACTCGACGTCGACCCCACTCCTCTGACGGTGGACACGTTCTTCCTGGCGCCGGCGCACTGGCGCACCAACGCCGCGCGAGGCGCCATGGAGGCCCACGAGGTCCCCGTCGACAAACCGCCGCGGGCAGCCCGCGAGGACATGCTCGCCGCCGCCGAGGAACGGCTCGGCGTGCGGTTGCCGGCGACCCTGCGACGGCTGTACGGCGTGTACGACGGCGGCTACGTCGGCTGGACGTACGTCCCGCTGGTACCCGATCCCGGTCCTCGCCACGACCATTGGCGTGGCGCCTTCGCCATCGACTACTCGTCGCTGGTCCCCACGGCCCGACTGCGCACCGTCGCCGAGCACTACGCAGACTTCACCGACGACCCCGACGACCTGCCCGCAAACGCCCACCGGCTCGTCGTGCTGCAGGCCCGCTACGGCGACATGACACTGCTCGACTACTCGCGCGGTGCCCACCCCCGCGTCCTGATCGTCCAGTTCGACAAGCCCGTCGGCGAGGATCCCGTCGACGTGGCGTTCGACGACTTCGACGCGTTCTTTGCCGCTCTGCGGCGCGAGCGCGACGACTCCCCCGACGGTCCGCACGTCGACGACCTCAGTGGACCGCTGGCCGAAGCACCCGCCGACCTGCGGGCACGACGGTTCTGGGGCCGGGCCGACGCCCACCCCTTCGCCCGCAACGCCGGCCATCGCCGCGACGACTCCGCCCCGCGGCCGACCGCCGACGACGACCTGGTCGCAGCCACCTGCGAGCGGCTGGGGCTGATCCTGCCGGACGAGCTGGTGGCGCTGTGGCGAGAGAAGAACGGCGGCGGTGTGGCGTCACGTTTCGTCGCGAACGCCGGCGCCGTGCACGAGGTGATGCGCTTTCCGGTACCGCTCGAGTACGTGGTGACGCTCGCCGAGCTGTCGAGCCGCATCCGCTTCCCCGCAGGCGAAACTCCTTGGGCGCAGCGCCATCCGGACGCCGACAGGTTGGTGGCGCTGGAGGCCGACCATGATCGGGCGCTGCTGCTGGACTATCGCGACCGCGCCGATGACGACCCGGCGGTGCTGGCTGTCACGGATCTGGCGCTGCCCACGAGCGCGGCGCTGCGTTTCGAGAGCGTCGCAGAGATGTTGGGACGCTTGCGCTTTCACCGCAGCGCGTGGAGTGACGTCGCGATACCCCATGACGTCGAATCCTCGGGAGCCTGACATGGGTCGTCCGTGGCGGACGTCGGCCGTCGTGCTGACGTTGGCGTGCCTCGCGCTCGGCGCACCTGCCCACGCGGAACCCGACGCGCCGCCCGCCGCGGGACCGTACGCCTTCACCTGCACCTGGGGTTCGTTGACGGGCGACTTCGGGGACCGCGACGCACTGCCGCAGAGCGACGACCCCCCGTCGCAGTGGTACCAGACCGACGCCGCCGGGCGCTACGTCAACGGCGGGTGGGGCCCACGCGCCAAACCCCTTCCGCCACCGGCCATCCCGCACGATGCCGGTTGCGACGCCGCCACGTGGAAGCGGGAGCGCGTCCTGGCCGTGGCGATGCGCTACCTCGACACGCCCGGAAACCCCCTGGGCCTGGAGTACCGACACCACCACGTGCCCGCATGGGACCCGCCCACCTCGACGTTCGCAGGCGAGCCCGAACGCAATGGCGACGTCGACGCGCCCCAGGAGCCGTCGGCGTGGGGGCCCGGTCCGGGCCTGGACTGCTCGAACTTCACGGCCTGGGTCTACGACTACGGGCTCGGAATCCACTTCGACGGCGACGTGGGCGACCAGTACGCCGGGTCTGCCGGGCCCATGGGAGCCAACCTGCCCGCCGAGGGCCCGTTCCAGCCCGGCGACCTGCTCTACCTGCACCCGGACGGTTCCACGACCACGGCGTCGCACGTCGTGATCTACGTCGACGACCAGCACGTCATCGACAGCCGCGTCGACGCGCAACACGTCCGCGGGGTCCAGGTGCGGCAGCGCGTGGGCTGGTACCGCACCGCCGTCCTGGGCGGTTGGCGCCCGACGGCATGACGGGCGCCTCGCGCCGATGACTTCCGCCCTCCCGCAGGGTCGACACCTCGAGACCACCATCTCGAGACCACCACCTCGAGACCACGCCACGCCACGGAGGACCGCATGCCCCGCCCCATCACCCATCTCTCGATGTCCCTATCCGCCGATGGCTACGTCGCCGGGCCCGACCAGAGCGAGGAGCATCCGCTGGGGATCGGGGGTGAACTGCTGCACCGCTGGCATCTCGGAGCCGACCGCGATCACCCGGTGAACCAGCGTGTGATGGCCGACATGCTCGACGGGATGGGCGCCACGATCATGGGCCGGAACATGTTCGGCCCGGTCCGGGGCGACTGGGGTGACCGCGACTGGCGGGGTTGGTGGGGTGAGGAACCCCCGTACCACTGCCCCGTGTTCGTGCTCACCCACCATCCTCGGGAATCCCTCGAGATGGCAGGCGGTACGACCTTCCACTTCGTCACCGACGGCATCGAGGCGGCGCACGCGCTCGCCCGGGTCGCCGCCGGTGACCGCCCGATCTCGATCGCGGGCGGCGCGTCCTGCGCGCGCCAGGCGTTGCAGGCCGGCCTGGTCGACGAGATCGACGTTCAGCTCAACCCGGTGCTCCTCGGATCCGGGGAGCGGTTGTTCGACGGATTCGAGGCAGGTCGCCCCGGCCTCGAACTCGTCCGCGTGCTCGAGGCACCGGGGGTCGCGCACCTGCGCTACCGCGTCACCGACGCCAGCGGCTGTCGGGTCGCCGGGCGCGCGTTGTAGCGTGGCGACCGTGATCGTTACCCCACGCACGCGCTCCATGGTCGCGGTCGCGACCGGCGCCACGGCCCTGGTCCTCTCGCTGTCGGCATGCGGGTCCGAGACCGGGACCTCGTCGGCCAGTACGCCGTCCCCGGATGCCTCGACGTCGTCGACGGCCGCCGCACCGGCCACCGCGGCACCCGCCGCCGCCCAGTGCCCGTCGACGCCGCCCGCCGCGGGTGGCACCCCGCAATGGACCTTGCCCGGGACCACCGGCAGCGTCGCGGTCACCGGCTCCACCGACACCGCAGCGCCCGAGGTCACCGTGACCGGCCCCTTCAGCGTCACCGAGACCCAGGTGCACACCTTGACTCCCGGAACCGGGCCCATCGTCGGCGACACCGCCACGGTGTCGGTCTGCTACATGGGCGTCAACGGCCGCGACGGCTCGGTGTTCGACAGCAGCTATCAGCGCGGCGAACCCGCACAGTTCCCCCTCGACGGCGTGGTCCCGGGCTTCCAGAAGGCCATCGCCGGCCAGCACGTCGGCTCCACCGTCGCGGTCGCCATGGACGCCGCCGACGGCTACCCCAACGGCCAGCCGAGTGCCGGCATCCGACCGGGTGACTCGCTGGTCTTCGCCATCAAGATCCTCGACGTGACGCCGTAACCCCGGCCATGGGCCGGCTCCGGATCGGGCTCCTCGCACTCGTCGCGCTCCTCGCCGTCGCCGGCGGCGTCACGCTGCTGCGAACGACCGCGGTCGGACCCGATCCCGCGCCCGGTCCTTCGTCCGCCGCGGCCTCGTCCGTCCCGGGTGTCCCGACGTGCCCGCTGCACACCCTGCCCAGCCAGGTCGCCGACACCATCGCCGCCATCCACGCCGGGGGGCCATTCCCCTTCCCGCGCAACGACGGCGTGGTGTTCGGCAACCGCGAACGGCACCTGCCCGAGCGCGCCAAGGGCTACTACCACGAATACACCGTGGTGACCCCCGGGGCCGCCGATCGGTCGACGCGCCGCATCGTCACCGGCGGCACGCCGGTCACCGACCCGCCGCAGTACTTCTACACCGGTGATCACTACGACTCGTTCTGCGTCATCACGGATGCGAGTCCACGGTGACGGCCGAGCCCAGGGTGTTCCGCATCGACGGTCGACGCATCACGTCGGAGGCCGACTTCTACCGCGAGATCGGCCGCGCCGTGAATGGTCCCGGCGGATACTTCGGGCGCAACCTCGACGCACTCGCCGACTGCCTGCGCGGCGGCTTCGGCACCCCGGAGGACGAGCCGTACGCGTTCGAGTGGCAGCACAGCGCGACGTCGCGACGACGGCTGCGGGCGCCCGGACCCCACCGGCGGTCGTTCGTCGACGAGGTGTGCGCCGTCTTCGCCGACAGCGGGGTCGGGTTGCTCCTGACCTGAACTCTCAGCGCTGCACGCCGCCGCGGCGCAACATCCGGCCGTGGGGGGTCTGGAAGTCGATCTTCTTGCCGCGCAACCACGTTCCGGTCACCACGCCGGCGAGGGCGCGTCCGTCGTACGGGCTGATGGGGTTCTTGTGGTGCAGCTTGTGCACGTCGACGACCTGCGCCGACTCCGGCTCGAAGATCGCGAAGTCGGCGTCGTACCCCAGCGCGATCTTGCCCTTGGTGTTGAGCCCGGCCAGTGCGGCCGGCATGGCCGCCATCCAGTCGATCACCTGCGTGAGCGCGATGCCGCGACGCTTGGCCTCGGTCCAGATCAGCGACAGGCCGAGTTGCAGGGACGCGACACCGCCCCAGGCGATGCCGAAGTCGCCGTTCTCGACGTCCTTCAGGTCGACCGTCGACGGCGAGTGGTCGGAGACGATGCAATCGATCGTGCCGTCGAGCAACCCCTGCCAGAGCAGTTCTCGGTTGGAGGCCTCGCGGATCGGCGGGCAGCACTTGAACGCGGTGGCGCCGTTCGGGATCTCCTCGGCGAGCAGCGTCAGGTAGTGCGGGCAGGTCTCGACGGTGATCCGGACGCCGTCACGCTTTGCGGTGGCGAGCATGGGCAGCGCATCCGACGACGACAGGTGCAGGATGTGGGCGCGCACACCGGTCCACCGCGCGCGCTCGATGACCTCGGCGATCGCCACGTTCTCGGCGCCGCGCGGACGCGAGGCCAGGAAGCGCTCGTACTGATTGCCCTCGGCCGACGGCGCCCGGTCGATGGCGCGGGAATCCTCGGCGTGCACGATCATCATGGAGTCGAAGCCGGCCAGCACGGCCATGTCCTTCTCCATCTCGTCGGCGTCGAGGTGCGGGAACTCGTCGACACCGGAGTGCAGCAGGAAGCACTTGAAGCCGAACACCCCGTCGTCGTGCAGCCCGCGCAGGTCGTCGGTGTTGCCGGGGATGGCCCCGCCCCAGAATCCGACGTCGATGTGCGTCTTGCCCTCGGCGGCGGCACGCTTCACCTTGAGGGCCTCGACGTCGACGGTCGGAGGAATGGAGTTGAGCGGCATGTCGATCAGCGTGGTCACCCCGCCCGCGGCCGCCGCGCGGGTCGCGGAGTCGAACCCCTCCCACTCGGTGCGGCCCGGCTCGTTGACGTGCACGTGGGTGTCGACCAGGCCGGGGATCATGACCTGCGCGGCGGTGAGTTCGATGGTCTCGGTACCGGTGAGGCCGCTTCCCAGCGGTTCGATGGCGACGACACGACCGTCGCGGATGCCGATCTCGCGGGCGACGATCCCCGCCGTGGTCAGCGTGCGTTCGCCGCGAACCACCAGGTCGAAGTCGGCGTGGCTCGCTGTGTCGGGGGCGTCGGCGGTCATCGGCAGCTCTCCATCGTCACGGGGATCGTCACGGGGGTCGTCACGCGGATGGTCGCGGCGACGGTCACGGGACAATTCCTCATCGTGGAAACAAAACTCCATCTGTTGGGAAAACCTTAGATGTGAGTGGTAACACAGTCAATCGCACGAAAGGCTTGACAGGCATTGTCCGGATGCGAGTTACTTACCAAATCAGTGGAAAACAACTTCCACATAGTGGAATTTTGCGGCGGCGTCCGGACGTCGCCGCTCCGACCGCGACAGGCGTATCCATGAGCACAGAGTCCACCGGGCTCATCGGCGACTCCAGTCGTCACGATGCACCCTCGGCCACCGACGTCAGCCCCCACCTCTACAACGCAGACCTCGCGCCCACCAAGCGCCAGGGCCGACGGTGGGGCGCCTACAACATCTTCACCCTGTGGGCGAACGACGTGCACAGCCTCGGCAACTACTCGTTCGCCATCGGACTGTTCGCCCTCGGTCTCGGCGGGTGGCAGATCCTGCTGGCGCTCGGACTCGGTGGCGCGTTCCTGTTCCTGCTGCTCAACCTCTCCGGATTCATGGGAGAGAAGACCGGTGTCCCCTTCCCGGTGATGAGCCGCATCTCGTTCGGCACCCGCGGAGCGCAGATCCCCGCCCTCATCCGCGGCGCGGTCGCGATCGCGTGGTTCGGCATCCAGACGTATCTCGCGTCCGTCGTGCTGCGCATCCTGATCATCGCCCTGGCCCCGTCGGCGCAGTCACTCGACTCGAACAGCGTCCTCGGGCTGTCGACGCTGGGCTGGATCTCGTTCGTCACGCTGTGGGTGATCCAGGCCGTCATCGTCAGCTACGGCATGGAGATGATCCGCAAGTACGAGGCGTTCGCCGGTCCGGTCATCCTCGTCACGATGGTCGCGCTCGCGATCTGGATGCTGAACAACGCCGACTGGACCATCGCCTGGACGACGCCCGACTCGCTCACCGGCGCCGACATGTGGCTCCACATCGTCGGCGGCGCCAGCCTGTGGGTGGCGATCTACGGCACGTTCGTCCTGAACTTCTGCGACTTCACCCGCAACGCCACCTCGAAGCGGGCCATCGTGAAGGGCAACTTCTGGGGCATCCCGCTCAACATGCTGGTGTTCGGCAGCATCGTCATCACCCTCGCCGGCGCGCAGTTCCGCATCGACGGCCGCGTCATCGAGGCACCCGCCGACATCGTCAAGGAGGTGCCGAACACCCTGCTGCTGGTGCTCGCCGCCCTGGCCCTGCTGATCCTGACCGTCGCCGTGAACATGATGGCGAACTTCGTCGCGCCCATCTACGCGCTGAACAACCTGTTCCCCAAGCATCTGAACTTCCGCCGCGCGGCCCTCATCTCGGCCGTCATCGGTCTGGTGATCCTGCCGTGGAACCTGTACAACTCGCCCGCGGTCATCAACTACTTCCTCGGCGGCCTCGGCGCCATCCTCGGGCCGCTGTTCGGCATCATCATGGCCGACTACTGGCTGGTGCGTCGTTCCCAGATCAACGTCCCGGCCCTGTTCACGGCCGCTACTACGGGTGACTACCACTACGCGAAGGGCGTGAACACGCGGGCCGTCATCGCCCTCGTCATCACGGCGGTAGCAGCGCTGCTGATGGCGTTCGTCCCCGCGTTCAAGGTGGTCTCGGAGTTCTCCTGGTTCATCGGCGCCGGTCTCGGTGCGATCGTGTACCTCGTGGTCGCAGACCGCCGGGGTCCGTTCCACGACGTCTCCGGTGAGCCCATCGCCGTGTCGAGCACGCACTAGGACCCGCCGTGAGAATCCTCGTAGCCAACGTCAACACCACGGTCTCGATGACCGAGGCCATCGCCGAGTCGGCGCGCGGTGTCGCGTCACCGGACACCGAGATCGTCGGCATCACACCGCGATTCGGAGCGGACTCGTGCGAAGGGAACTTCGAGAGCTACCTCGCGGCCATCGCGGTCATGGACGCCGTCACGGCCTATCCCGAGCCGTTCGACGCCGTGATCCAGGCCGGCTACGGCGAGCACGGTCGGGAGGGCCTGCAGGAGTTGCTCGACGTCCCGGTGGTCGACATCACCGAGGCGGCCGCGTCGACGGCGATGTACCTCGGCCACCAGTACTCGGTGGTCACCACGCTCGACCGCACCGTCCCCCTGATCGAGGACCGGCTCAAGCTCGCAGGACTCGACGCGCGGTGCGCGTCGGTGCGGGCGTCCGGGCTCGGTGTGCTCGAACTCGAGTCGGATCCGGAACGAGCGGTCGACGCCATCGTGCGCGAGGCGCTGCAGGCCGTCGAGCACGATCACGCCGAGGTGATCTGTCTGGGCTGCGGCGGCATGGCCGAACTCGAGGCGAAGGTGTCGGCCGCGACCGGCGTCCCCATCGTCGACGGCGTCCGCGCGGCGGTCACCATTGCCGAAGGTCTGGTCCGGATGGGCCTGTCGACGTCCAAGGTGCGGACCTACGCGACCCCGCGTGCGAAGAAGGTCACCGGCTGGCCGTTTCGGTTGTAGCGCAACCGAATCCGGTCAGAGCATGATCTGGCGGTTGACGTCCTTGTACAGCAGGTACCGGAAGTTCGACGGCCCGCCCGCGTAGCACGCCTGCGGGCAGAAAGCGCGCAGCGAGAGGAAGTCGCCTTCCTGCACCTCGACCCAGTCGCCGTTGAGGTGGTACACGGCCTTGCCCTCGAGCATCAGCAACCCGTGTTCCATGACGTGGGTCTCGGCGAACGGGATGCTCGCGCCGGGCTCGAACGTGACGATGTTGACGTGCATGTCGTACCCGAGATCCTGGGGGTCGAGCATGCGCGTCGTGCGCCACCTGCCGTCGGTCCCCGGCATCGCGGACGGTTCGATGTCCTGCTCGTTGCCGAACCTCACCGACACCGGGTGGCCCTCGACCGCCTCGTAGCGCTTGCGGATCCACACGAACGTCGCGTCGGCGTCACCGTCGTTGCGGGCCGACCAGTCGGTGCCCGCCGGAAGGTACGCGAAGCCGCCCTCGGCGAGCGTGCGGGACTGGCCTGCCGCGTCGACGGTGAGCGCACCGGACGTGACGAACAAGAAGCCCTCCACCTCCGGTTGCGGCTCGGGTCGCCGCGCGCCACCACCCGGCTTGACCTCGACGATGGCCTGGAAGAACGTCGTCGCACCACCGGCGACGGGCCGGTTGACGATCCAGGCGCGCGTGTCGGTCCACTCCGGGAACACCGAGGTGACGATGTCGGAGAGGACACCGCGCGGGATCACCGTGTAGGCCTCGGTGACGGTGGCGCGGTCGGTCAGCAGAGCGGTCTGCGGGGGCAGGCCCCCGCGGGGCGTGTAGTACGACGCAGTGGTCGGCGCATTGCCAACCGGGTCGGTGACTGGGTGGGTGACTGGGTGGGTCGCTGGATGGGTCACGGGGTGCTCCTCGGGGTGCGGCCGAGCGCGATGTCGCGAACGGTGGACATGGGCAGATCGGTGGCGGTCTCGATCTCGTCGACGGTGAGGGCGCCGCACACGTGGCCGCGATGGATCACGTTGCCGAGGGCTCGCGCGGTGGCGGGTTCGTCCATCACCGTCGAGTCGAGTCCGTGGACGTAGTTGCGCAGCCGCGTCGCGGCAGGCCGGAACGCGTCACGGTAGAACGCATAGGTGGCCAGGTAGCGGGTGACGAGCTGGGCGGGGTGCATGTCCCAGCCCTGGTTGATGCCGCGTTCCAGGTGACGACGGACCAGACGCGCGTGCAGTTTCCACGCCATCGCGACGTTCTCGCGGTCGCCGACGGGCAGGACGTTGGTGGAACCGTCGGACAGATGCACGCCCGTGCCTGCGACCGCCAGCTGCATGACGTTCTTGGCGTGGTCGGCCGCCGGATGCTCCATCGACTGGTAGGCGGCCGCGATGCCGAGTGACGCCGAGTAGTCGTAGGTGCCGTAGTGCAGCGAGCTGACGCGCCCCTGGCCGGCGTGGACGAACTGCGCGACGGGCGCACGGCCGTCGGCGCCGAGGATGGCCTGCGGCGTCTCGACCTGCACCTCGAAGCGGATGCGACCGTCGGTGAGGCCGTTTGCGCGCTCGAGGGCGCCCGCCACTGCGACCATCGCCTCGACCTGGTCGACTGACGTCACCTTGGGCAGCGTGAGGGTGAGGCCATCGGGAAGTCCGCCGGACTCGACGAGACCGCTGACGAACATGTCGAGCGTGCGCAACCCGCGCGCCCGCGTGGCGGGTTCGAAGCACTTGAAGCGGGTACCGACGAACGGCGTCGAGGTGCCGGCGTCGAGGGCGACCCGCAATGCGCCGACCACCCGCGCGACGTCGGCGTCCTCGGTGGCGTCGTCGAAGGGTCCGTCCGAGGTGCGGTAGCCGTCCTCGAAGTCGATGCGGAGGTCCTCGATGGGCTCGGTGGTCAACTTGTCGTGGACGAGAGCGGCGAGTGTCTCCGGTGCGCAGTCGGATCCGCTGCTCACCCCGACGAGCGAGGCGACGGCGTCGAGCCCGCCTGCGTCCGTCGCGGCGGCGAGAGCGGCCGATCCCCAGTCGGCGGGCGTCGTCGCCGCGTACCGGTTGCCCGGGACGTAGACGGTGTGCACCGGCTGCCTGCGGCCGTCGTCACCGGGGTACCGGCTCTCGAGGCGCGCGTCGGCGGCCGTCAGCCGGCGATCGACGTCCGCCAGCACCGCATCGTCGAGGCGTCTTGCCACGGTGTCCCTTCCCGTCGTCGGGTCTGCACCGGCTGTCCATTCCGGGACCCACGCGTGGAATCAGAATTCCACATCGTGGAGTTTAGCCCGAAGGCGAGTGGCCACCATGCACTTCGCCGCACCCGGTCGAAATTCCGTATTGCGGAATCAACACCGCGCATGTTGGATGAAACCACGATCGACGGCTGGGAGTGGAACCGCATGACAGAGAAGTCGGGCGGCGTGCAGTCGGTGGAGCGCGCGTTCGAGTTGATGGAGTTGATCGGCCGTGCCGGCGGAGAGTGCTCGCTCACCGAACTCTCCACGGAGTCGCCCCTGCCGCCGCCGACGATTCATCGCTTGCTCCGGACGCTGGTCGGCATCGGCTACGTGCGCCAACTGCCCAACCGCCGCTACGCCCTGGGGCCGAGGCTGATTCGTCTGGGCGAAGTGGCGAACCGGCAGTTGGGCGCCGTCGCCGCACCGGTACTGCAATCGTTGGTCGACGAGTTGTCGGAAGCGGCGAGCCTCGCGGTGCTCGACGGTGACATGGTGATCTACACCGCACAGGTCGTACCCGCCAAGTCGGGCCGGACGAGCACCGAGGTGGGCAAGCGCATCGGCCTGCACACGTCCGGTGTGGGCAAGGCCGTGCTGGGCGAGTTGGACGACGCCCGGATCCTGAAATTGGTCACGCAGTCCGGGCTTCCGGCACCGACCGAGAACAGCGCCTCCACCCTCTCGGCAGTCTTCGCGAACGTCGAGCGGGTGCGGGTAGACGGTCACGCGATCGACGACGAGGAACTCGAGATCGGTGTCCGCTCGGTCGCCATGGCGGTGCCCGGCGCCCCCACCCCCATGGCCATCGGCATCTCCGGGCCCACGGCCCATGTCGACGAGGGCTTCGTCACTCGGGCCGTCGTCGCCCTCGAGAGGGCAACGGGCGTGATCTCCGAGGCCTTGATCGGCTCCCGGGAGCAGTAGACCGCCCGGGACCCTATCCCCAGCCGTCGGCGCAGGCGAGCAGTTCCTCGCGCACCTCGGCTTCGGGCCGGTGGAAGTCCCCCGGCGCGGCGGGCGGTTCGGTGTGAACGACGAAGCCCTGAACGGCCATGCTCATGAAGCCGCCCAGGATCGCGTAGAACGGGCCGAGCACGAAGTCGCCGCGGACGTCGGCACCGGTGGGCGTGGCCCGCGCGGACACCACGGCGACCGGCACGCCCCGCAGTGGCGCAATGCCTTCTGCCGCAGGCGAATCGACACCGATCACGTGCACGTAGTCCAGCCATGCCTTCAACGTCGAGGGCATGCTGAAGTTGTACATCGGCGCACCGATCACCACCCCGGCGGCGCCGGACAGTTCGCTCAGCAACTCGTCCTGGAGGCGGGTCGCGTCGGCCGACGGCGCCACCGCGTCCGCCGGTCGCAGCCCTGCGGCGAAGTGCAGCGCGTTGGTGGGCAGGTGCGGCAGCTGGGCGGCATGGAGATCGCGGTGGCGGATCTCGCGGCCCGGGCGGGCGGCCACCCAGCGCCGAGCGAACTCGTCGGTCAGACGACGCGACGTCGACGAGCCGACGTTGGCGGACGAGTCCAGCTGCAGAAGGTAGGCCACGGGCAGGTGAGTCTAGTCAGCCGACGTCGCGCGCCGGAGGTGGTGGGCGTCGGCACCGGACATCGTGACCGCGGCCACCACGATGCCCACGACGACGCCGATGACCGTGTCGAGAATCCGATCGACGGCCACGGCCGGCGCCAGTCCCGAGCCGATGCCGGTGAGCAGCAGGGCCATTGGCGTGATGGCGAGCGAGGTCAGGGCGTAGTTCACCGTCGAGGCGATCTCGGCGGCGGTCTGGAGCACGACGATCGCGACGACGGCTCCCCAGTAGCCCAGCGGCAACGCCAGCAAACCGGCGGCCACCAGCGCTCCCGCGACGTTTCCCAGCAACCGCTGCACGCCGCGGTGGATCGTCACGTGGTAACCCACTCCCTGCATGGTGGCCACCGCGCCCATGGCCGCCCACATCGGATGCGGCAATCCGAGGGCGAACGCGATGGCGGCCCCCGCCGCCCCTGCCACGGCGATGCGCGCGCTGCGGGCCAGCAGCGTGGCGTGCGGCGCCCGCACCACGGTGAGCCAGAGCGGCTCGCGCGCAACGACGGCGGTCTCGCGATCGCGGCCACGCCGCACCGCCGCGAGCGCCCAGGGGGCCAGGGCGGCGAACATCCCGATCGCCGCACCGGCGGCCGTGATCACGACGAGGCGGCCCACGTCGCCGGCGTCGTGGGCGAAACCCCTGGCGCCGACGGCCGCGAAGACGAACACCACGGCCCCAGGACCGACGACGTGCAGCGCCCACACCAGGTAGGCGGCAGCGCCGGCGAGTGCCGACACCACGACGACGTCGACTGCCGCCCCGGTGCCGAGGGCGCCACACGTGGCACCGATGCCGACGGCCGCCGTGATGGCGACGGCCAGTACCGCGAGCCGACCGCGACGCACCGGGTACGGATCGGGACGACAGAACGCGGCCACCAGCGCGCCGAGTGCCGCGAACCCCGCCACGTCGTGCGCTCCGGTCAGGCCGCCCACGACGAACACGGCGGCGACCGCCGCCCCGACGCGCAACGGTGCCGCGAAGCTCGCCTTGCGCACGTCGGCGCGCAGGGCATCGCGCCAGACCACGGGCGAGACCGCATGTCGCAGCGCGAGACGTCGACGACCGAGGTGTTCGGACAGAGGGGCGACGAGCATCGAAGAACTTTATCACTGGTTCACCAGTAAAATTGTTTCCCGTTACGATGGTCACGTGTCAGCACCCGGCCCCGAGACGGCAACGCCCAGCGACAAGGTCGACCGCATCCGGCGCGAATGGGCCCAGAGCCACCCCGGGCTGGACACCGCGGTCATCGACGTGCTGGGGCGCGTGCAGCGCATCGCCTCGGCGTCCAATCAGCGGCTCGACCTCACCCTGGAACCGCGCGGGGTCACGCGGTCGGAGTTCGCAGTGCTGAGCGCGCTCGCGCGCGCGGGCCGCCCCCTACGGGCCAGCGAGGTCGTGTCGACCACGATGCTGAGCGGTGCCTCGATCACGAAGATCGCCGAAAACCTCTGCCGCCGAGAGCTTCTCGAGCGGCAGAAATCGGAACGCGACGGGCGCGTGGTGCTCCTCGTGCTGACACCGGAGGGACGATCGGTGGTCGACGAGGAGATGCCGCGACGCCTCGCCGACGACGAACAGCTGATCTCGGGATTGACGGCCGCCGAACGCGACACGCTCGCCGCACTGCTGCGCAAGGTGTGTGTCACGCTGGGTGGCTGACCGGCACCACGCGAGGAGAAGACATGATCGTGGCCTTCAGCATCAGCCCGTCCGGCGGCGACGACACCGGCGGCGTGAGCGAGGCGGTGGCCGCGGCCGTCGCGGTGGTGCGCGCGTCGGGCCTACCCAACGAGACCAATGCGATGTTCACCAACGTCGAGGGCGAGTGGGACGAGGTGATGGCCGTGATCAAGCAGGCCGTCGACGTGGTGGCTGCGGTGTCGCCGCGCACCAGCCTGGTGCTCAAGGCCGACATCCGCCCCGGCTACACCGGGCAACTCACCGCCAAGGTGGAACGGATCGAGCGGGCTCTCGGCGGCTGACGGCGGTCACATGCCCGGCGGCAGCAGCGGATTGAGACCGGGCACGGCGGGTGCGACCGTGTTCGGAGCCATGCCCAGCATGGTGGCGGCGTTGCTCAGCACCGTGAAGTCACCGTTGGCGAGCCGCGTCATGAAGGCCGGGCACTGCGTCTGGATGGCGACGCCTGCCACCCACCCGGCGATCGGCGGCGCGAGACCACCGTTGCCGCTGGCCTGAACGGCATTGCTCGCCAACTGGCTACCCGGTTGCACGAGCAGGGGGCACAGCGAGGTGCCGATCTGCGCGATGGCGGTGCTCAGCGGCCCGTTGTTGCCGATGCCGATCTGGTTGAGCACCGGCGACACCGGGTCGACGTCGGCCCTGGCCTGCGCAGGCAGCGCGGCGGCCACGGCCAGGATGGCGCCCGCGAGCGCCACCGGTCGTACGACGAACGCGGACGCTGCGATGAGGTCGACGGCGTTGACCGCGGTGCGCCCCGTCTTCGGCTTGACCCGGCCCGCAGCCTTGGGCCTTCGATGGAATGTGGGTGCCGCCGTCGTCATGTGCGTACTCTCCGTTTCCCCGCGGATCGTGCTCACCGCCAAGCACAAATGTCACTCGGGTAACGTTCTGCCACGCCCATCACGTTTGTGACACGAACCGGTCACCTTTCGAACCCTATGTGTTTCGCTGCCGGGGGCTAGCCCGACCAGGTGCCATCCTGTCCCGTTTGCTGTTCACGGACCGTCCGGGGACCGCCGACGGCCCGTTGGACGCGATTGCCGCCGGCCCGCTTCGCCTCGTACATCGCCGTATCCGAACGCCGCACCAGGTCGTCGATGAGATCGGTGGCCGACCGCGCGTCGCCCCTGGCGAGCGTCACGCCGGCGATGCCGATGCTCGCGGTGACCGGCGCCGCGTTCGCCGCGATGGCCATGCGGAGCGTCTCGGCAGCGTCTGCCGCAGCCGCGGCCGGATCACGGCCAGCCGGAGCACCGTCGACGTCGCGCACCTCGATGACGACGAACTCCTCTCCCCCGAAGCGTCCGGCGAGTCCGGCCGAGGGGCCGTGCGCGCGCAACAGTGCGCCGACGGTCGCCAGCGCCGCGTCGCCCGCCGCGTGGCCGCGAGTGTCGTTGAGGCGTTTGAAGTCGTCGAGGTCGATCAAGGTGACGGTGACTAGGACGTCACCCTCGGCACGCCGGTCGGTGACGAGATCGCACGCGCGGTGGTGGAATGCGCGGCGATTGAGCAGGCCGGTGAGGAAGTCGTTGTCGGAGTCGCGCAGGTCGGCTCGTAGCGCGTGCACCATCGATTGGATGCCGAACGGCACGCCGACGTTGAGCGCCATGACGGTGACGACTGCGGCCGCGGCGAGCGCGACGTCCCCGGTGGAGGTGGCCAGGCGCCACGTCAACACCGCCGCGGAGACCATCGCCACCGCGAAGTTGACCACGACCACGGCGAGTGTGTGGAAGTACGCGACGAAGCCGCCGATGACCGCGAACACGGCGCAGCCCATCAGCCCGGTGTACGGATTGGACAGCGCCAGGCACGAACCCGCGATGGCGGTCGTGGACGCGCAGGCGAACAGGACCGACTGCCCGCGCGACGGCCAACCGATCAGCCATGGCACGGCGGCCGCTGCTGCGATGCCTGCCGCCAGGCCCGCGATGGTGCGCCCGGCGGGGTCGTGCGGGCCCGCCGGACTGGCCATCATCACGACGGGCAGTCCGGCGAGGACGAGCGTGAAGCCGAAAGTGGCCCGGCGCCAGACGACCTGGAGGCCTCGGTCACGCAGGTACGCGCTGAACCACGCGAACTGGTCGGGCTGGTGCCACCATCGACGCGTCCAGCGCAGCATGCTCGACCTCCCCCAGGACAGGCATGGCGGGGATGGCACCGGCCGACGACCACCGAGCATCCCCGCGACCGAACTGCCAACGTAACCGGTGGGGCCGACGAAATCGACTATCCGCCGACGGTGGCCATCGGGTCCGACGGCACCTCGGCGACGGCGTCGCGGAGCAGGCCCACGAGGGCGGCGGTGAGATTGTCCGCCTGCTTTCCGCGCGAGAAGCTGCGCACCACGATGCGGCGCGTTCCCAGGCCCGGTACGTCCAAGGTGTCCACCCCGTCGAGTTGCACGCCCTGCAGCGCGAGCATGGGGACCAGGGCCATCCCCTCTCCAGCGGCCACCAGCGCCAACGCCGTCTGTGTGCCGAAATAGCGGTGCACCGTCGGATGATCCATGCCTGCGACCCGGTGCAGACGCGAAATCGCCTGCGCGCTGGCCGCACCGGGTTCGACGCCGAGCCACGGCAGGGTCAACCTCCCGATGTCGACGACGTCGGCGATGACGGTGCCCGCAGGCACCACGAGCTTCCACGGTTCGTCGAGGAGCGGCGCCTCGGTGAGCGACGCGGGCAGAGCGCGCGGCCGATCCTCGGCATCCAACTCGAGGATCACGGCATCGAGTTCACCCGCCTTGAGCGACCGCAACATCGAATCCTGATCGGATTCCACGATCTCGAAGTGCACGCCGGGGAGGTGCTGCTTCCAGCGTGGCAGCGCGGGCGCGATCACCACCGACAGGAAGCTCTGGAAGCCCCCGATGCGCAGCACGCCGCGCAGTTCGGCGTCGCCCCGCTCCAGACGCGCGCGGACGTCGATGAGGGTGCGCTCGATCTCCTGGGCCGCCTCGGCCAACACCAGACCCTCCGCGGTCAGCGCCGATCCGTGCGACGTGCGCGTCATCAGCACGCAGCCCGCCTCGCGCTCGAGGCGGGCGATCTGCTGAGACACCGCCGACGGTGTCATCCGCATCTCGTCGGCAGCGGCGAGCACACCGCCGGTGCGCGCCACGGCCAGCAGGAAGCGCAATCGTCGAGGATCGATGGGCATTCACGAATCGTAAACAAGTGATCAACGACAATTCAATTGTCATGAACCCTCGTCGGCCGCCATACTCACTGCGCATGTCGATGTGAGACGGGGGTACCAATGATTGCGGCGGCGCTGGGCTGGCTGGGTACGGTCGGCACCTTCGTTGCGTACGTGTTGGTTTCGCGCGGACGCATGCACGCCGAGTCGTGGCGCTACGGCCTGCTCAACCTCGTCGGCGGCGTGCTGGCCGGCACGGCGTCGGTGCTGTACGCCGCGTGGCCGAGTGCAGCGTCCAACTTCGTGTGGGCCGCCCTCGGCGCGGTGACCCTGGGCAACGCGGTCCGTCGCCCGGCGCCCGGTCCGGCGCGCGAGGCGCTGCCGCCACGACAGGTGCCACCGCGACCGCGCTACGAAGGGCTGGCCGTCCGCGCCAACCACCGTGGCGGACATCACCTTCCGTGCGCGGCGTCCGGATCCCGCCAGTCTCGGGGCACCGAGATCGGCTGACCTTCGAAGGTCAGGGCTCGGGCACCTCGGCCGACCACCGCGCCGCTCGCTGCGCGTCCGTCTGCTCCCACCACGGCGGGGTCCCCCGCTCGCCGAGGGCGACCTTGCAGGCGTGCACCCCGGCGCGGGCCGCGCTCTCGCCGTCACCTCCCCGGTGCGCCCGCACCTGGCGTCGCCATGCCATCAGGATCCGCACCAGCTCTGCACGCCGATCCTCGGGAATGTCCGGATCGGTTGCACGCCAGCGCCGTCCGTCGATGACCAGGTGGTGACCGTCGGCGGTGTGCTCCGGCTCGCTCATCGGGCGGCGTGTCGGGACAGCAGCTCGGACGTGGCGGCCCGGACCAGCCGGGCCGACAGCTCGGCATCGTCGACGCACCGCGGATCGATCCGATCGATGGCGGCGACGTCGACGAACGGACCCGGTTCCGACGTGTCGGGTAACCGGTTGGTGCCGACGACGGCCAGGGCGGGCACGCCGAACTCGGCGGCGAGCGTCGCGACGGCCACGGGCCCCTTGCCGCGCAGACTCTGCGCGTCCAGGCTGCCCTCCCCCGTGATCAGCACGTCGGCCCCCGCGAGGACGTCCCTCGCCCCCAGCATGTCGAGGAAGAGCGCGGCGCCCGAGCGCACCCGTGCCCCGAGCAACACGCCCGCCCACGCCAGACCGCCCGCCGCTCCGGTGCCGGCAGCGGCATGCAGTCGCGGCCGCCCGAAGGCGGGTTCCACGACCGCGGCCAGCCGTGCCAGTCCCGACGCCAATACCGCGACGGCGTCCTCGTCGGCACCCTTCTGCGGGGCGAACACCTCCGCCGAACCGTCGACCCCCACCATCGGGGTGTCGACGTCGCACGCCACCGTGAGCCGCACGTCCGCCAGACGGGGATCGAGACCGGTCGGGTCGACCTCCGCCACTGCCGCCAGCCCGCCGCCACCGGGAGCCACCGGAACGCCTGCCGCGTCGAGCAACCGCACGCCGAGCGCCGTCAACATGCCTGCGCCGCCGTCGGTGGTGGCACTGCCGCCGAGACCGACGACGACGTCGGCGAAGCCGCGGTCGAGGAGTGCGCGCACGACCTGACCGACGCCGCTACTCGACGCCGACAACGCGTGTTCGGGCGTGAGCCGGGCTCCGCCCATGCCGCAGATGTCGGCCACCTCGAGGATGGCGCGATCGCCGTGCGTGGCAACCGTCGAGGTGGTCGTCGCACCCCACGCGTCCACGGTGGGCAGGGTGACGGCCTGCCATCCCGATCGCAGGGCCGCCGCGACGCTGCCGTCACCGCCGTCGGCGATCGCCAACGGCGTGACGGACGCGGCGTCCCATCCCGCGTCGGCGCAGCCGGCCGCCATCGCGGCGACCACCTGCTCTGCGGACAAGCTGCCCTTGAACTTGTCGGGCGCAAGCACGATTCGCGGCATCGGACGCCACACCTCCATCACGATTGTTCGTCAAGTTAACATGACGAGCGACATGACGTTCGAACTGCAGACGCGTTCGGTGGCCGACGCGCTCGTGGAGTCACTGCGCGAGCGCATCCTCACCGAGGACATCCCCGCGGGACGCCCCGTCACGGAGGCGGCGGTCGCGGGCGACTACGCCGTGGCCCGGCAGACGGCCAAGGCGGCCATCGAACGCTTGGTGGCCGAGGGCCTGCTGCATCGGACGGCGCATCGCAGCGCCCGGGTACCGCGCCTCGACGCCGACCAGGTGCGCGACCTCTACTTCGCGCGCCGATTCCTGGAGAGTCGCACCTACGGCCTGCTGGCCGAGCGACACCACGTGGCCGCCGCGGTGCGGCGTGCCCACGCGGCCTTCCGGCGGGCGGTCGCCGACGGGGACCTGGTGGCCGTCGTGCAGGCCGACGTCGCGCTGCACGGCGAGTTGGTGCGCAGCCTGGGCAGCCCGCACCTGGAGCGCGCCCACCAGCTCCTGATCAACGAGATGCGCCTGTGCCTCGCACAGGTGCAGAGCCACCGTCTGCTCGACCCCGCCGACATCCACGCCGAGCACGCCGCCATCCTGTCGGCGATCGAGGACGGCGACGCCGAGCGGGCGGTTCGCGTCGGCGAGGACCATCTGCGCACCGCCGAGAGCCGCCTGCTCGAGCACCTGGGAACGGCTCCGCGGAACTGACGATCGACCCGCGGGCGCACGCCTGGTATTTGCTCATACGTCAATATTCGACGGTTGCCGCAGGGCCGCGCACACTCCCGAGCGGTCCTTGCGATTGCCACCAAAACGGCGGGGCTCAGCAACGCCTCCAAGCGCGGACCGCCCCCTCGACGAATGCCTCATCACCAGCGATGTTGCGTGATATCGTCCCGAATCGATCTGCACTCCAGTCACTTTGACCGCGACTCGCGTCAGCGATCTCGAAGGAAGCCCATGCCCACGTTGGCCCATCGGATCGCGGCGCTGACCGCAGCGATCCTCATCAGCCTGACCACCGTGCTGTTCGTCGGCGCGGGTGCGGCCCTCGCCGACCCCTACGACGACGGCGACGCCACCGTCGACGTCGAGCCGGACTACGGCGGTTCCGCACCCGAGTACGGCCCCGAACCCGACATGGGTTCCGAGCCCGACGCGGGCTCGGCACCCGAGACCCAGGCCACCGCACCGGAACCGCAGGAGGCTCCCGACGCGGGCGGCGCCGGTGAGCCAGAACCCGGCCCTGCCGAGGGCGGCACCGGGCCAGGTGAATCCGAGCCCGCGGGCGGGGCCGACGAGGGTCCCGCGGCCGGCGGCACCGAACCCGGCGGCACCGAATCCGGCGGCACCGAACCCGGCGGCACCGAACCCGGTGGCACGTCGGGTAGCGAGGGCACCGGCGGCGGCTCCGCCTCCGAGGGCGGCAGCGGCAGCGCCACCGAGGGCGGCAGCGGCTCCGGCGCCGACGGCGCAGACGACCCGTCCCTGGATTCGTTGACCGACGTCACCGCCGCAGACGTCGCCGAGGCCGACGCCACCGACGTGACCACCGCCGAGTCCGCGACCGCGATCGCCGTCAGCAGCACCGACGTGGCCAGCCAGACGACCGTCGACACCATGCTCAGCACCATTCAGACGGAATACCTGTCGTCGTCGACGGCGACCATCACGCAATGGAATTCGGCGTGGGTGCAGTACGACCAGTGGTATCAGCCGGTGTTCGTCAACCCCTACCGCGTGCCGATCCAGCTGGCGTACACCTACGCCGGGCAGCCCTACGTGGTGAGCGTCCCGCCGCTGCAGCGCGCGGTCGTCAACGCGCCACGCCCCGGCGTGTACAGCTTCACGGCTCTGGTGCCCAAGGATTCGGGCGGCGGCGTGTCGAGCGTGTCGGTGGGCAGCTTCTCCGGGGGCGGCTACGTGCCACGGCCCGGGCAGCCGCCGCCGCCGAAGCCCGCCGTGCCCACCACCTACCAGAACGTGGTGGTGCGCTTCGACTTCGGCAACGACAAGTACAAGCCGGTACTCATCAAGTCGGTCACGGATCTGGGCAACGATCCCCAGGTGGGCGCGCACAAGGTGCTGCTCGACGAGGAGACGCCGGCGTGGGGTACGTGGGGTACCACCAAGTCCGGACAGCGTGAACTCACCGTGAAGCTGACCGAGAAACTGCCCGGCCTCAGTGAGCCCGCCGCCGAGGCGCCTCCCGGCTACCAGCTGGTGGCCGCCGAATCACCTGCGGCACCACAGCAGGACCAGAAGTCCGTGCTGCCCTGGGTGGGACTCGGGCTGGGGATCGTGGCCGTGGTGGCCGTGATCCTTGTGATCGTGATCGGGCGACGCAAGCGCACGACCACCTGAGGCCGGTGCCGGTCCGCCCCACGGGCGGGTCGGCCCGCCATGATGGATCCATGGAGTCGTCGCGCGTGGACCGCTGGCTGTGGGCGGTCCGCCTGACCAAGACCCGGCCCGACGCCGCCGAGGCCTGCCGCGGCGGCCACGTCCGCGTCAACGACCGGCCGGCCAAGCCGTCGACCACGGTGGTGCCCGGGGACGAGATCAGGGCCCGCGTCGGCGACCGCGTGCGCATCGTCGAGGTGGTGCGGGTGATCCAGAAGCGCGTGGGCGCCGCCGACGCGGTGACCTGTTACCTGGACCGCTCCCCCGCCCCGCCTGCCACACCCTTCGTGCCGGTGGCCGTCCGCGACCGCGGTGCGGGCCGACCCACCAAGCGCGACCGGCGCGCGCTGGACCGCTGGCGAGCCGGTCGGCTCTGAGCAGGAGGGGCCCGTGACGGCGGGCGGGCGGCGCCGCGCCCCGCGGCGGCGTGTCCTATGTTGGACGGTCCGACCGATCCGACGTCACGCCCAAGCCGACCCCGAGGAGACACGTGGTGCACGCACCAGGTACCGGTGACGGGCGTGCGCCCGCTGCCGACCTGCTCGCGGCGAACCGTGACATTCAGGCGTCACCCACCATCCGGCTGCTCGCGGGCGCGAACCTCGGTGTGGTGGCCACCCTGATGGAACGTCACCTCAGCGCGGGGGTGGCGGTGGAGGCCGAGCTGGTGGTGGCCCTGGAACGAGATCTCGCCGAGGTGGGACTGGCGGACGCGCAGACGGGCCTCGGCTACATCAAGGCCTGGGCCAGCCAGGGATGGCTGCACCGCGTGGCCGATCAGCGGGCCGGCGTCGAACGCAACCTGTGCTACCTCACCCAGGATGCGCGGCGCGCGCTCGACTTCCTGCGCGGCATGCACCGGCAGGACACCATTGCCACCGGTGGTTCCATCAACGGCATCGCCGCACGCCTGAAGCAGGTGGCCATCCGCGTCGGCACCGATCCCGAGCGCATCCGCGCCGGGATCGAAGCCGAGATCGCGGCACTGCGCGCCGAACTCGACGACCTCGACGCCGGAACGCGGCCCATCGGGCTCGATGACGGCGCCGACGCCACCGACGCCTACGACGAAGCCCGGGCGATCGCGCTGCAGATGGAACGCCTGATCACCGATATCGGCCAGTACGGCACCATGATCGAACAGGCTACCGCCGCACTCGACGAGCCCATCGACTCCAACGTCGAGTACCGCGACCGACAGCGCCAGATGTACGCCGACTATCAGGCCGCCTGGGACTCGCAGGGACGCGACTCGCACCGGGCGTTCCTGCGGATGATCAACGACCCCGATCAGCGCGCCGAGTTCGAAGCCGACGTGGCGGCCGTCGCCGAGGCGCTGCCCGCGCTCGACCCGGCACTGCGCCGGGTGATGGCCGGCTTCTTCGAACTCGTCGGTCAGCAGATCGACGAGGTCGAACGCATCCAGCAGCGGTGCGCGCAGCGCGTGAAGCGGTTCACCGCCTTCGGCACCCTGGAGCAGAGTCGCGGAGTGGCCCGCCAGCTCGGCGATGCCATCGGCGCCGCGCGCGCCCTGCTGAAGACCTCGCTGGTCGACTCCCGACTGGACCTCGAGTTGCCGTTGGCGCGGCACGCGATCAGCTCCGTCGGCGCATTGAGCTTCCGGATCGGCGATCTGTCGCAGCCCAAGCCCGCCGTGGCGGCCGAGGGCGAGGTGGACCTGGCGAGCTTCGCGGCGCTGAGCACCCAGGTCGACGCGCCCGCGATGTCGGACATGATCAACGCCGCCATCGACGATGGTCCGCTCCCGCTGGCAGACGCCGTCGCCATGCTCGACGCCCCCTATCTCGGTCACGTCATCGTGCTGTGGTCCTGGGCGCTCAAACAGCCGGTGCCCGGTGACGTCTCGGGCACCGCCGACGTCGGCTCGGTGACCGTGCGCTTCCGCTCGCTCGACGGGCGCGACCGCGCCATGGAGGTACCTCGTCTGGTGTTCACCGAACCCGTGTCCAGCATCGCCGGAGCCCTGTCGTGACCGAACGCACCGGGCCCGAACGCACCGGGACCGAACGCACCGGCTACGAGGGGTTCTCCGACCTCCCGCAGGTCGACCAGGCCGCGCGGACCCCGCACCAGCGCAGGCCGCGGTTCGAGGGCGACGTCTCCGAACTGCCCGACCGGGCCTGCTGGGCCCTGCAGCATCTGTTGACGCGGCGCTACATCAGCGCCGAGGCCGACCGCGACCTGTACGGCTGGGTGGTCGAGTACCGGCCCCAACTCGCGGTGCGGCTGTCCGAGTTGGACCTGCAGTTGCGCGTCGTCGACGGCGTCGAGGTGGCGTTCGTGGAACAGGCCCGCTACGAGTCGGCGCGGGGCGTGAAGCTGCTGCGCCGCGAACCGCTGGGTACCTACGACTCGATCCTGGCGCTGCACCTGGCGCAGATGATGCGCGCGTCGGGCGATCAGCACGTGCTCATCAGCCGCGAGGAGGTGCACGGGTTGTTCTCCGGCGTGCTCAACGACGTCGACCGCGACGCGGTGACCTTCGCCGCGCGCATCGACGCCGCGATCGCGCGGCTCACGGCGCTGGAGATCCTGCGCCGCAGCCGCGACGACGAGGACTCCTACACCGTGAGCCCCGTGATCACGGCGGTGATGACGGCCTCGGTGATCAGCGAACTGCAACACCAGTTCGAAGCGCTGATGGGCGGTCAACCGGGCACCCGCGAGCGGGACGTCGAGGACGGAGACGGAGATGACTGAGCAGTTCCACCTGTCCCGGCTACAGGTGATCAACTGGGGCGTCTTCGACGGTTACCACTCCATCCCGTTCAGCGAGGGCGGGGCGCTCATCGCGGGCGCGTCGGGAAGCGGCAAGTCGTCACTGCTGGACGCGATCTCGCTGGGTTTCCTGCCGTTCAACCGACGCAACTTCAACGCCTCGGGCGACAACACCGCCGCGGGCTCGAGCGCGGGCAGGCGCACCGTCGACAAGTACGTCCGCGGGGCCTGGGGGCAGCGCAGCGACGGCGGCACCAGCAAGGTGATGTACCTGCGCGGCGACGGCACCGCGTGGTCGGCCATCGCGGTCACCTACGCCAGCACGTCGGGCCGCATGGTCACCGGGCTGGTGCTCAAGTGGCTCACCGGGGAGTCCCGGTCGGACTCCTCGAGCCGGTTCGTGCTGGCCGACGACGACCGCGACATCGAGGACGTGTGCAATCGTTGGGCGGCAGGACGTTTCGACGCCGGAGTGTTCCGCAGTGACGAGTGGCGGTTCTCCACCAAGGTGGAATCGCAGTACCTGGCGCAGCTGTACGCGACCATCGGCATCCGCGCCTCCGACGCCGCGCAGCAGCTGCTCGGAAAGGCCAAGTCGCTCAAGAGCGTCGGCGGTCTGGAGCAGTTCGTTCGCGAGTTCATGCTCGACGAACCCGAGAGCCTGGCCCGACTCCCGGAGGCCCTCAAGCAGATCGACCCGCTGGTCGAGGCCCGCGAGCTGCTGGCCGTGGCCCAGCGCAAGCGCAAGATCCTCGGCGACATCGAGGCCATCCAGCAGCGGTACGCGCTGGAATCGTCGGACCTGGGCATCATCGACCTGGTCGACGCGCCGATGGTGCGCGCCTACACCGATCACGTCCGGCTGGCGCAGTGCCCGGCGCAGATCGAATCCCTCGACGCCACCATCGATCAGCTGGGCAACGAGTACGAGGACGTCACGCGGCAGCTGAACATCGCCAAGGCAGAGGGTGATTCGCTCAACGCCCAGATCAGCGGCTCCAGCTCGAGCATCGGCCCGCTGCAATCCCAGGTCGCCGCCGCCGAGGCGCAGGCCGAGGAGGTGAGCCGTCGGCGCGCCACCTACGAGGCGATGCTGACGGCGCAGGACCTCGACGTACCGGAGACCGCCGATGCCTTCTGGAATCTGCGGGAGGATCTGACCTCCCAGATCACCGAGCTGCTGGCCAAGCTCGACCGGGGCCGGGAGGCGTCCACCGACGCCGAGTACGCGCAGAAGGTGGCGCGCATCGCCCGCGACGACGCCGCCAAGGAACTCAAGCGCGTGGAGCACGTCGGGTCGGCGCTGCCGGAGTCGGCGATCGCCATGCGCGATCTGATCTGTTCGGCGCTGGGCGTCGAGGCCAAGGAATTGCCCTACGTGGCCGAGCTGATGGATCTGCGGCCCGACCAGAGCCGGTGGCGCGTCGCGGTGGAGAAGGTGCTGCGCGGGGTGGGGTTGCGCCTGCTGGTCCCCGACCGGCACTACGCCGCGGTGCTGCGGCTGGTCAACGAGACCAACATGCGCGGACGGCTGCAACTGCACCACGTCCGGGAGCGCTTCCTGGGCGCCGAACCCGCCGAGGCGCCGTCGAACACGTTGGCGGGCAAGCTGTTCGTCGTCGACCCCGCACACGTCTGCGCCGCCGAGGCCGCCGACGTCGTCACGGCCGCGGGCGATCACGTCTGCGTGGACGACCCCGACCTGTTCCCTCGCTTCCGACGAGCGGTGACCGACGCCGGGCTCTACAAGGACTCCGACCGGCTCGCCATCAAGGACGACCGGCGGCCGCTGAAGCCCTCGGAGTACATCTATCAGGGCGACGTCGCCGCCAAGCTCGATGCGCTGACCGTCGACCTCGCGGCGGCCGAGGAGGCGTACCAGGCCGCGCGGCGGGCCGCCGACGACATCGCCGCGCAGCGGCAGCGGTGGCGTGACCGGGCGTCGGCGTGCAAGGCGATCTGCGAGCAGTTTCCGCAGTGGAACCACGTCGACGTCGACACCGCCGACGGGCACGCCGAGCGCCTGCGCGAACAATACGAGCTGCTGCTGGCCGATCACCCGGACATCGAGGCGCTCAACGCGCGCGCCGAGGAATGCTGGGAAGAGATCCAGGTGTTGATGACGCGCCGCGGCGCCATCCAGACCCGTCGCGACGACCTCGACGTGCGGCGCACTCGGCTGCTGGAACTGCAGGAGCGGCTGCGCCCGGCGTTCGTGTCGGAGCCGCTGACCGAGCTGCTGAACCGTTACGCCGCAGAGGTTCCCGTGCCGCTCGAGCTGCTGAATCCGGAGCCGCACCGCGAGGCCGTGTTCGCCGCCATCCGTCGCGAACGCGACCAGCTCCGGGAGAGCCGGCGGCGATCCTACGACGAGCTGGCCCGCATCCTCAACACGTTCGACACCGCGTTCCCCGATGCGATTCCCAACGACAGCGACGTCTTCGACGAACGCGTGCACGACTACGTGGCGCTGTGTCAGCACATCGACGAGCGCGAGCTGCCCGAGGCCTACGAGCGGATGATGCGGCTGGTCACCGAGCAGGCGCCGGATGCGATCCTGACGCTGCACCGCGTGGCCGAGCAGGAGACCCGGCGCATCAGCGACCAGATCGCCCGTGTCAACACCGGCCTCGGCGCGGTGGAGTTCAACAGCGGCACCCGGCTGACGCTGCGTGCGACGCAGCGCAGCCTGACCGCGGTGGCCGAGCTGACCGACGTGGTGCGGGCCATCTCGCGGCGCATCGCCGAGGTGGGGCTGGGCGACAAGCAGGCGATCCTGGACCAGTACGCCGACATCCTGCGGTTGCGAAACCGGTTGGCGTCCACGGCCCCCGAGGATCGAGCCTGGACGCGGGATGCGCTGGACGTGCGCAACCGGTTCACCTTCGACTGCGCCGAGTGGGACGTGGCCTCCGACGAGCTGATCCGCACGCACAGCAACGCCGGGGACAACTCGGGCGGTGAGCAGGAGAAGCTGATGGCGTTCTGCCTGGCGGGCGCGCTGAGCTTCAACCTCGCCAGCCCTGCCCAACCGGGCCTGGGCACGCAGCCCGCCGACACGGACAATCGTCCGGTGTTCGCCCAGCTCATGCTCGACGAGGCGTTCAGCAAGTCCGATCCGCAGTTCGCGCAGCAGGCGCTGCAGGCCTTCCGCAAGTTCGGGTTCCAACTCGTCATCGTGGCGACGGTGCAGAACGCTACGACGATCCAGCCCTACGTCGACAGCGTGGTGATGGTGTCCAAGCGCGAGGCCACCGGGCGCAATGCGCGTCCGGTCGCCACGGTGGCGTGCAAGACGATCAGCGAGTTCAGCGCGCTGCGCCAGGAGATGAGGAATACGGCCAAGGTGCCCGCCGGGGTGTGACGTCGGCGTGACGGGCGGGGCCGCGTCATGCCGAAAGCCTATTTAGGCTACCCTAAATTCGATGAGCTTCTCGTATGCGACGGTCACCGGCGTCGTCTCCCCGAGCGTGCGGCTGCGCCGCATCACGCTGCGCGTCGACGAACCCGACGTGCTGGCAGTGCGTCCAGAGCCCGATTCCGCCGTCGGCGTGTACTTCTCCTCCCCCGGACCCGACGGCTCGCGGATCCCGCCGCCGGTGGCGACGGGGGTCGACGGCGTGCGGTACGCCGACACCTCCGCGGGCGCGGACGGCCGCAACTACTCGGTGCGTGCCCAGCGCGGCGACCTGATCGACCTGGACGTCGTGCTGCACGCCCGCGGGCTCGGCACGACGTGGGCCACACAGACCCGTCCCGGCGACCGCGTGGGGCTCGACCATGCTCGGTCGTGGTATCGGCCGCCGCCCGACTGCGAATGGCAACTGCTGGTGACCGACCTGTCCGGGCTGCCGGCGACCGCCCGCATCCTGGAACGATCGGCGGGCGACGTGCGCACCGTCGTGGTCGCGGAAGTGGCCGACGAGTCGGACCTGACCTACCTGGCGGTGCCCGCCGGCGTGACCCTGCTGCCGTCGGTGGGCAGCGGGAACGGCCACGCTCAGAGCCGGCTCGCCGCGACGGCGACGACGCTGCCGCTGCCCGCCGGACGCGGGTACTGCTGGTTCGCCGGCGAGGCCGCCGAATCACGCGTCGTCCGCAAGCACTTTCGCGGGCTCGGCTGGGATGTCGATCAACTCGACGTCACCGGCTACTGGCGATTCGACTCCGAGACCTGGGACGCCAAGTTCGCCCTGATCGAGGACGACGTGGTGGCCGTCTACACCCGAGCGCTGGCCGCGGGCAAGGGTGACAAGGTGGCCTCCGAGGAGTTCGACGAAGCCCTCGAGCGGGCCGGCCTGTAGAGCGCCGATGACGACCCACGCCACCCCACGGGCCACAGCGCCCGCGCCACGCAGCGGCCCCGTCGGCCGCCCCGCGGGCCTGGCGATCGCGGCCGCACTGCTGGCGCTCACCAGCATCGCCAGCCTGGCCATCGGCACCACCGACGTCGACCTCGCGACGGTGTGGCATGCCGTCACCGACTACCGCGACGTCGGCGACCAGTGGATCGTCTACGAACTGCGCATCCCGCGCACGGTGCTGGCCGTGCTGGTCGGAGTGGCGCTCGGGCTGTCGGGCACGTTGATCCAGGCCGTCGGCCGCAATCCGCTCGCCGACTCCGAGATCCTCGGGATCAATTCCGGCGCCGCGCTGTTCGTGGTGGGCGCCATCGCCTTTGGGGGTCTCACCGGCATCTGGACCTACATCTGGTTCGCGTTCGCCGGCGCCCTGTTCGCCGTGGTCCTGGTGTACCTCGTGGGAATGACCGGTCGGGCGACGGTGACACCGGTCCGCGTGCTGCTCGCGGGCGTCGCGATCGGTGCGGTCATGGATGGAATCGGGTTCGCGATCCGGTTGCGCCACCCGCGCGCCTTCGACAACATGCGGTTCTGGGACTCGGGCGCGCTGGACGGCCGCGGCCTGGAGGTCTCGGCCGCGATCGCGCCCTTCGTCCTGATCGGCGTCATCGCCTGCGTGGTCGTGTCGCGTTCGCTGAACGTCACCGCGCTCGGTGACGACCTGGCGCGCAGCATGGGCGGCAACGTGGTGCGCACCAGGGCGCTCAGCCTGGTCGCCGTCACCCTGCTGGCCGGGTCGGCCACGGCGGGTGCGGGTCCCATCGGATTCGTGGGTCTCATGGTCCCGCACGCGGTGCGGCGGTTCACCGGCCCCGATTGGCGGTGGATCCTGGCCTACTCGACCGTCGTGGCGCCCACGCTGCTGCTGGCCGCCGACATCGTCGGCCGGGTGGTGATCCGCCCCAGCGAGCTGCCCGCGGGCATCGTGACGGCGTTCCTCGGAGCCCCGGTGCTGATCTGGCTGGTGCGCAAGCGAGGAGCCGATCGCCCGTGACCACCACGCAGACCGGCTCCGGGCCGACGTTCGGGCATCGACAGTGCGTGCTGCGCATCGGCGGGTTCTCGGCGCGCGCCTCGTGGCGCGCCGTCGTCGTCGTGACCACCCTGCTGGTGGGTGCGCTGGTGATCGGCGTCGTCGCGATCGGATTCGGCACCTACACCGTGGCACCGGGCGACGTGGTCGGGGTGCTGCTCGGCACCAACACGTCGTTCGACCGCGTCGTGGTGCTCGAGTGGCGCATGCCGCGCATGCTGATGGCCCTGTTCGTCGGTGCGGCACTGGGCGTCTCGGGCGCGATCTTCCAGGCCCTCACCCGAAACCCACTGGGCAGCCCCGACATCATCGGCGTCAACTCCGGGGCCTACACCGGGGCGCTGGTGATGTTGGCGGGCTTCGGTGGCGGTTACTACGCCGTGGCCGCGGGCGCGCTGGCGGCAGGGCTGGTGACCGCGGTCCTGGTGTACGCGCTGGCCTACCGCAACGGTGTCGCAGGGTACCGGCTGATCGTCGTCGGAATCGGCGTGAGCGCGGTGCTGAACTCGGTCAACCAGTGGATCGTCATCAAGCTCGACTACCACACCGCGGTCACCGCGGCGGTGTGGCAGCAGGGCACGCTCAACGGTCTCGGGTGGTCGGAGGTCATCCCCATGCTGGTGTGCCTGGCCGTGATCGGGGCGATCCTGGTGGCGTTGGGCCCACGCCTGCCGGTGCTGCAACTCGGCGACGACGCGGCGGGCGCCCTGGGCGTACGGCCCGAAGGCGCCCGGCTGCGCTATCTGGTGGTCGGGGTGGCGCTGGTCGCGCTGGCGTGCGCCGCGGCAGGGCCCATCACGTTCGTGGCCTTGGCCGCGCCGCAGATCGCGCGCCGGTTGGTCGCGAGCCCCGGCGTGGGTCTGGTGCCGTCGGCCGCGATGGGGGCGGTGCTGCTCCTGGGCAGCGACATCGTGGCGCAACACCTGTTCTCAAGCAACGAACTTCCCGTCGGCGCCGTCACCGTGTCACTCGGCGGCATCTACCTGATCCATCTGCTCGTCACCCAGGCGAGGCAACGCCGGTGACGCTCGAGGAGGACAAGCACCCCATGGCGGAGACGTCGCGATCCCGGCTGTCGGCCCGCGGACTGTCGATCGGATACGACGAGCGCACGATCGTGGCCGATCTGACGCTCGACCTCCTCGACGGCCGGGTCACCGCCATCGTCGGCCCGAACGCGTGCGGCAAGTCGACGCTGTTGCGCGGCTTGGCGCGGCTCATCACGCCGTCGGCAGGCCAGGTGGTCCTCGACGGTCAGGACATCGCGACCCGGCACACCAAGGACGTCGCGCGCAGGCTGGGGCTGCTCCCCCAGTCGTCGATCGCCCCCGAGGGCATCACGGTGGCAGACCTGGTGTCGCGCGGCCGGTTTCCGCACCAGAAGGTGCTCCGCCAGTGGTCGCAGACCGATCAGCGCGCGGTGGCCGAGGCGATGCGGTGCACCGGGGTGGACGGGCTGTCCGGTCGGCTCGTCGACGAGCTGTCCGGGGGGCAGCGCCAACGCGTGTGGGTGGCGATGGTGCTGGCGCAGGACACGCCGCTGGTCTTGCTCGACGAGCCGACCACCTACCTGGACATCGCGCACCAGGTGGACCTGCTGGACCTGTTCGCGATGCTCAACCGAGAACGGCAGCGGACGGTTGTCGCCGTCCTGCACGACCTCAACCACGCCTGCCGCTACGCCGACCAGATCGTGGCGATGAAGGCGGGCAGCATCGTCGCCCAGGGCAGGCCCTTGGACGTGATCACCGAGGATCTCGTCGAGGAGGTGTACGGCCTGGCCTGCCAGATCATCGACGATCCGCAGACCGGCACGCCGCTGGTGGTGCCGAAGGCCTCACCGTACGTCACCGGACGGCGCTGAGGGACTTCCACCGAGATACCCACCGCCGTGGCCGAAGTAGGTCAGCGCGTCGTGGTCGACGCCGTCGTCGGTGCGCACCACGTCCAGGATCAGACCCGGGGATCGGCCGCGGTAGGCGTCCGCGCCCGCCACGATCACCATGCCGCCGTCCTCTTCGATGAACACCCGCCCCGGCGTACCGCCGTAGCGGCCACCTGACACCCGCGCGGCGATGACGCGTAGTCGCTCTCCCCGAAAGTACGTGTGGGCGTTCGGATATGGATCCGACAGTGCGCGCACCAGCCGTTCGATGTCGGCTGCCGGCCACGACCAGTCGATGAGCCCGTCCCGCTCGGAACGCTTGTGGAAGAACGTGCGCTCCGAGAGGTCCTGCGGCACGGGCCGAGCCGTTCCGGACTCGAGTTGGTCCAACGCCTCCGACAGCACGCCGGGAATGAGGTCCAACGTGTCGTGGACCAGGCTGGTGCCGGTACTGGTGGGCGTGATCTCGACGGCGCGCTGCACCAGGACGTCGCCGGTGTCGAGTTCGGCGTCCATCAGGTGCGCGGTCAGACCCGTGTGGGACGCCCCGCTGATCAACGACCAGATGACGGGCGAGAAGCCGGTGAACTTCGGCAGCAACGAGTCGTGCAGGTTCACGGTCCCGTGCGTGGGGATGGAGAACAACTCCTCCGGCAGGCGCGTGCGCCAGTTGTTGGCCACCATGACGTCGGGCGCGAGCCCGGCGACCATCTCGACGAGCGCGGCGTCGGGCCGTTTGGCGAGGTAGACGTCGATACCCTTGGACCGGGCCAGATCCTCCACCGAATCGTCCCAAATCGATTCGTAGGCATGCTCACTCGTCGGGTGGGTGACCACCAGGCACACCTCGTGGCGCGATGCCAGCAGCGCCTCGAGGGTGCGGTACCCCCACGTCTGATATCCGAACATGACGACGCGCACGGTCACCTCTCGATCCGTCGGCGGGACTCTCGTAGCCCGCCGGAGAGCCCCACCGGGGTCACCGATGTGTAGCTCGCAATGGTTAGCCTTACCTTTGATAGCATGCCCTGGCGATGCTACGGGGAGGTCACCCCATCGTGTCCCGCGGGGACCGGGCCATCCGCTCGGATGGTCGACGTCGTGATGCGAACGTACGGAGGAAAGCGTTGTCCAGCAATCCCTTTGACGACCAGGACGGTCGTTTCCTGGTGCTCGTCAACCACGAGGACCAGCACTCGCTGTGGCCGGTCTTCGCCGCCGTCCCCGACGGCTGGACCGTCGCACACGGCGGTCCGGACGGGACCAGTCGTGACGACGCGCTGCGATACGTCGAGGAACACTGGACCGACATGCGGCCACGCTCCCTGCGGGAACGCATGGCCGCCGACGCCGGCCGATCGGTTTGACGGCGAACACCCGGTGGACCGGCGCCTCGATCCTGCGCCGAACCGTCACGCGAAACCTGCGGTGGTTGAGTTCCGGAAGCCTGCTGATCGCCCTGCACCAACTGTGCGAGGTGTCGGTACCGGTGCTCATCGGCGTCATCGTCGACCGCGCCGTGCTGACCGGGAGCACGCCCGCCATCGTCGCGTGGCTCGCCGTCCTGGCCGGGCTGTTCGTGGTACTCACCGTGGTCTACCGCTTCGGTGCGCGCCTGCTGATGTTCGCCATCGCCCGCGAATCCCACCTGCTGCGCGTCGAACTCGGCCACAAGATCCTCGACCGGCTGGGCATCCGGACCGAGTACAAGGCCGGTGAGCTGCTGTCGATCTCGTCGACCGACGCCGACGAGACGTCGTATCTGCTGGACTACGTGCCACGGGTCACCGGAGCCGTGGTCGCCACCGTCGCCTGCGGCGCCGTCCTGCTGAGCATCGACGTGACGCTGGGGCTGATGGTGCTGATCGGCGTGCCGATCGTCGTCGCCGGACTGCAACTCACCGCGCCGCTCATCGCCTCGCGCGTCGAACAGCAGCAGGCCCAGATCGGTCGTGCCACCGCCCTGGCCACCGACCTCGTCAGCGGTCACCGCCCCCTGCAGGGCATCGGCGCGCAGGCCAACGCGGCGGCCCGCTACCGCTCCGCCAGCCGACGCTCGCTGGCCGCGACCCTGCGCGCGGCCCGCATCCAGAGCGTGCACGCGGGCGCCGCGGCCGCCGCGGGCGCGTTGGCCGGCATGGGCATTGCCGTCGCCGCCACCTACTTCGCACTGTCCGGCGACCTGTCCCTCGGCCAACTCGTCACGGTCATCGGCCTGGTGCAGTTCCTCATCGAACCCTTCTCCCTGCTGGCCGTCGTCCCCAGTTGGGTCGCGGAGGCCCGCGCATCGGCCAACCGCGTTGCCACCGTGCTGAACTCGCCCACTCGGCACCACCCCCGCCCGGCGGTTCCCGCCTCCGATCCACGCGGCCGGCTGGAGATCCGCGACGCCCGGCACGGCACCCTGCGCGGACTGTCCCTCGACGTCGCGCCCGGCGACTTCGTGGCGGTGCTCGCCGCCGACGCCCGCGATGCGACAGCACTCGTCGACCTACTGTCGGGCCACGTTCGCGACGGCGATCCCACCGACGCCGCGCACTCCCCAGGCCTGGTGCTGGCAGGAGCCCGCAGCGTCGCCGACATCCCCGAGGGGCAACGCCGCTCCAGCCTGCTCGTCGAGCACCATCACGGCGACCTGTTCACCGGCAGCCTCAGGTCGAACCTCACCGTCGGGGCGCACCTCGACGACGCCGACGTGCACGCCGCGCTGGCGGCGTCCTGCGCCACCGACGTCGTCGCCGTGCACGCCGACGGCCTGGAACATCGTGTCGTGGAGCGCGGCGCCAGCCTCTCCGGCGGACAACGGCAGCGCTGGACGCTGGCCCGGGCGCTGGCCGCCGATCCGGACGTGCTGGTCCTGCACGACCCGACCACGGCCGTCGACGCCGTCACCGAACAGGCCATCGCCGACGGCATCCGCGACCTCCGCGGTGCGGCCGGACGCACCACCGTCGTCCTGACGAGCAGTCCCGCGCTGTTGGCGGCCGCCGATCGCGTGGTGCTGGTGGTCGACGGCGCCGTGGTCGCGCAGGGGCCGCACCTCGACCTGATGGCGGCGCACGACCGGTACCGGGATCTGGTGAGCCGATGATCAGCGACGAACCCATCACGCCGCCGGTGCTCCCGGTCGCGTCGACGCGCCGCACCGCCGCCTGGCTGGCAACCGATCTACGCCACCGCTGGCGCGGACTGCTCGGTGCCGTCGCCGTCGGGCTCGCCGCCGCGGCGGCCTCGATCGTGCCCATCTACCTGCTGGGCACACTGGTCGACCGCGTCAGCGCCGGCGCGGGCGCGGGCGGCCTCCCGGGGATCGCCATGGCCATCGCCGTGACCGCACTGCTCGGCGGCCTCGGCACGGGGCTGGCCGGCTATCTGACCTCGCGGGTCGGCGAGAGCACACTCGCCGATCTCCGGGAACAGGTCCTCGCCACCGCGCTGGACCTTCCCGCCACCACCATCGAGGAGGCCGGACGCGGCGACCTGTTGTCGCGCGTCGGTCCCGACGTCGCCGTGGTCGCCAGGGCCGTGGGCCAGGTACTCCCGCAGATCGTCAACGCGCTCTTCCTGGCCGTCGTCACGCTCGCGGGCATGACGAGCCTGGACTGGCGGCTCGGGTTGGCCGGCGCGCTGGCCATCCCGGCCTACGTCGCCGGGCTCTGGTGGTATCTCCCCCGCTCGGCGCCGATGTACGCCCAGGAGCGGATCGCGATCGCCGAACGCGCCCAGGTCACGGTCGAGTCGATCCAAGGCGTCAAGACCATCGAGGCCTACGAGATCCACGACCGTCACCTCGCCGACATCGACGGCGCCTCGGCCCGCGCGCGGGACATCTCGATCTCGGTCTTCACGTTCTTCACCCGCTTCGTCGGCCGCGTCAACCGCGCCGAATTCATCGGGCTGGCATCCACGTTGGTGGCGGGCTTCCTGCTGGTCAAGGCCGGAGACGTCACCGTCGGCCAGGTCACCGCCGCGGCGCTGCTGTTCCACCGGCTGTTCAATCCCATCGGGGAGTTGATGTTCAACTTCGACGAGATCCAGTCCGCGGCGGCGAGTTTGGCGCGCCTGGTGGGGATCCTGGATACCGGCACCGACACCAGCACCGATACCAGCACCAGCACCAGCACCGTTGTCAACACCGCCGCCGACCCCGTCGTCGCTGCCGTGCCCGCGGGTTCCGACGTCGAGGTGTGCGGGGTTTCGTTCGCCTACGGCTCGGGTCCCGAGGTGCTGCACGACGTCTCGCTGACCATCCCCGCGGGCACCCGGTGCGCGCTGGTCGGCACCACCGGGGCGGGCAAGACCACCCTGGCGGCGGTCGTCGCCGGGCTGCTGACGCCGACGGCGGGTCGCACGCTGATCGGTGGCGTCGACGTGGCCGCGATCGGGCGGGATCGACTGCGGCAGTGGGTGGCCACGATCACCCAGGAGGTCCACGTCTTCTCCGGCACGCTGCTCGACGACCTGCGCCTGGTGGCGCCGGATGCCGATCGCGACGCGGTCTGGGCGGCACTGCAGCGGGTGGGTGCGGAGTGGGTCGCCACCCTCGACGACGGTCTGGACACCCTCGTGGGTGAGCAGGGCGTCACGTTGACCGCCGCCCAGGCCCAGCACGTCGCGATGGCCAGGCTGGTGCTGGCCGATCCCCGGGTCGTCGTCCTCGACGAGGCCACCGCGGAGGCCGGCAGTGCCCACGCGGCCGAACTGGAGGCGGCCGCCGAGGCGGCGACGAAGGGCCGCACCACGTTGGTCGTCGCCCACCGTCTGACCCAGGCCGCGACGGCCGATCGCATCGCCGTGATGGCCGACGGCCGAATCGTCGAATCCGGCACGCACGACGAACTACTCGCACTCGATGGCCGGTACGCCCGGCTCTGGCAGGCCTGGAGCCTGCACCACTGAACGGCCTCCGGGCCCAACGACGACGGAGAGGTTGCCCCCGCGTGACCACACAGTCCCTGAACACGGCAGATCTGGACATGACCGAACTGCTGGCGCAGTGGAACGACGACTCGGCTCCCGAGGCCACCTCGACGGTGCCCGAACTGTTCGCCGCACAGTGCCTTTCGGATCCCGACGCCATCGCCGTGGTACACGGCGAGCGGACGCTGAGCTATGGCGAGCTGGCCCGGCATGCGGCACAGCTCGCCCACGCCATCCGCGACGTGGACCCGCGTTCCGAGGCCGTGGTGGCGGTCGGGGTGCCGCGGTCGGCCGAGATGGTGGTGGCGGTCCTGTCGACCATGCTCGCCGGCGCCGCGTTCGTGCCCCTGGACCCCTCCTGGCCCGCACACCGCCGCCGTCAGGTGCTCGCCGATGCCGGCGCGGTCGCCGCGTTCGTCGCGGCCGGTGACGACACCGACTGGGGCGTCCCGACGTTGCGCGTCGACCTGGCCGCGTGGGCGCACGCCGACCGACCGGGCACCGCACCCGACGTCGTCGTCGACCCCGCGCAGCTGGCCTACGTCATCTTCACGTCCGGCTCCACCGGAAAACCCAAGGGCGCCATGATCCGGCACGAGGCGATCGCCGAGCGCCTGGTGTGGCAGCGCGACCACGTGCTGCTGTTCGGCAAGGACGGCGACGACGCCTCACTGTTCAAGGCCCCCCTGTCCTTCGACATCTCGGTCAACGAGATCTTGCTGCCACTGGTGTGCGGGGGCCGCGTGGTGGTCGCCGACCCCGGCGGCGAGAAGGATCCCGAGTATCTGCTCGAGCTGATCCGGACGCAGCGGGTGACGTTCGTCTATCTGGTGTCGTCGATGCTGGACACCCTGCTCGAGCTGGATCGCATGGCGGCTCTGGACGGGACGCCGAGCGGGTTGGCATCGCTGCGTCACGTGTGGTGCGGCGGCGAGGTACTCACGCCGGATCTGTTCGCGCGCTTCCGCAGGCAACTCGCGACGACGCTCTATCACGGCTACGGGCCCGCGGAGGCGACCATCGGCGTCTCGCACGTCGTCTATCGCGACGCCGCCGAGCGCATCGCCACCTCGATCGGCAAGCCCAATCCGCACACCCAGCTCTACGTGCTCGACGAGGGCCTCAACCCGGTGCCGCCCGGAGTGGGTGGCGAACTGTACGCAGCGGGCTTCCTGCTGGGCCGCGGATACGTCAACGCGTCGGCGCTGACGGCGTCGCGCTTCGTGGCGAACCCGTTCGACCCGCACGGCTCTCGGATGTACCGCACGGGCGATCTGGCCCGTTGGACCGGCGATGGCACGCTGGAGTTCCTGGGCCGCGCCGACAACCAGGTGAAGGTGCGCGGTCGGCGCGTCGAACTCGAGGAGATCGAGTCGCAGCTGGCCGACCATCCCGCGGTGCGGCAAGCGGTGGTGTCCATCTCCCGGCATGGTACGTCCGAACAGCTGATCGGCTACCTGGTGGCCGTCGACGGGTCCGACGACGGACCCGCCCTGCATGCGGAGGTGGCCCGGTGGGCGGCCACCAGGCTGCCCGACTACATGGTGCCGTCGCGGTTCGTGACCTTGGAGCGGGTGCCGCTGACGGCCAACGGCAAGACCGACCGCACCGCGTTGCCGGAGCCCGAACCCAGCGGCACGCGGACCGTCACCGCACCGCGCACGCCGCGCGAAGAGGCGTTGTGCCGAGCGTTCGCCGACGCGCTGGACCTGGATCGGATCGGCGTCGACGAGGACTTCTTCGCCCTGGGCGGGGACAGCATCGTCGCGATCCGCGTGGTGAGCCGGCTACGCGCACTGGGCTTTTCGCTGCGTCCCCGCGACATGTTCGCCCACCGGACCGTGGCGGCGCTGGCGCCGCTGCTCGCCGACGCCACGCCCGGGCCGGGCGCGGCGGCGGCCCCCGTGGTCGAGGCCACGGGCGCCGTGCCCGCGACGCCCATCCTGCACTGGCTCGACGAGGCAGGTCCTGCCCTGGACGGCTTCTACCAGGGCATGGCACTGCGCCTGCCGACGGACGTCGACGAGACCAGGCTGCGCACCGCGCTCGACGCCGTCGTGGGGCGCCACCCCGTGCTGTGGGCCGCCACGACGGGTGATTCGACCGATCTGGTGATTCCCGCCGACCCTCCGAGCGCACCCATGCTCGTCGGCGATTCCGACGTGCCCGACGCCGCCGCGACGCTCCGCGACCGCCTGGTAGCGGAGCTGAACCCGGCCGCGGGCGTCATGATCGCGTTCGGCTGGCTGCGAGGCGCCGACGGCGGACGGTTGCTCGTGATCGCGCACCACTGCGTGGTGGACGGGGTGTCACTGCGGGTACTGGCCGACGATCTGTCGGCGGCGTACGCCGATCCCGGGGCCCTGGCTCCGGCCGCGACGTCCTGGCGGGCGTGGGCCCACCGGCTCGCCGAGGCCACCCGGGCGGGAACGTTCGACGCCGACCTCGCGTACTGGGAGCGGGTGTGCGCGGTGCCGCAGCGCCCCTGGGGAGACCGCGCACTCGACGCGGCGGTGGACACCGTGGCGACCGAGGCGCGTCTGACGGTCGAACTGCCCGCCGACGTCACCGCTGCCGTGCTGACGACGGTGCCCGAGCGGATCCACGGCCACGTCAACGACGCCATGGTGGCCGCGCTGTATCTGGCCTTGCGCGAATGGCTCGCGGTGCGCGCGCACCCCGACGCCGACGCGCCCCTGCTGGTGGAACTCGAGGGGCACGGCCGCGAGGCGGAGCTGGTGGGCGACGTCGACCCGTCGTCGACGGTCGGATGGTTCACCACCCTCTATCCGGTGGCACTCGACGACCCCGAGATCGACTGGCGGACGGCGGTGTGCGGCGGTCCGGCACTGGGCGCCACCGTGCGATCGGTGAAGGATCGGCTGCGCGCCGTCCCGTCGCACGGGCTGTCCTACGGTGCGCTGCGCTACCTGCGGGGGCGCCCGCAGCAGGCGCTCGCCGCCACACCCCAGGTGTTGTTCAACTACCTCGGGCGTTTCGAATCCACCCAGCGCCCATGGTCGTTCACCGACGATCACGGTGCGGTGCTGGAGGACCGCGACCCGCGGATGCCGTTGCCGCGCCTGGTCGAAGTGAACGCCGAAGCCGTCGCAGCCCCGACGGGGACCGTGCTGCGCGCGGTGTTCAGCTGGGCGGCGAACGCCGTGGCCGAGCCCGAGGTGCGACGGTTGGCGCAGCGCTGGACCGAGTTGCTCACCGCCATCGCGACGAGCCCGCACGTGGCCGGCCACAGCGCATCGGACTTCGATCTGGTGCCGCTGACGCAGACCGACGTCGCCGAACTCGAGGCCCGCCACCCCGGTCTGGTCGACGTGCTGCCGCTGACTCCGGCGCAACAGGGCATCTACTTCCACTCCACGTTCACCACACGGCGCGACCCCTACGTGGTGCAGCAGATCGTCGACGTCACGGGGCCGTTGGACGTCGATCGCTTCCAACGGGCGACCGAAGCCGTCGCCACGCGCCACCGCGCGCTGTCCGCGGCGTTCACGACGACGGCAGACGGAACGCCCGTCGCGGTGTACGCGACGGTGGTGCCGCCGGACTTCCGCGTCGTCGACGCACACCGCGGCACCGCCGCCGATGCACACCGCGGCACCGCCGCCGACCCGGACGCTCTGGTCGCCCGGCATGCGCAGGCCGACCGGCAACGCCGCTTCGACGTGTCCCGACCCCCGCTGACGCGGTACACGCTGGTGCGGCACGCCGCCGATCGGCACACGATGATCCAGACGGTGCACCACCTGGTGGCCGACGGCTGGTCGGTGCCCGTGGTGCTCGACGACCTGCTCACCGCATACGCCGGTGACGACTTCGACGGCCCCGCAGCAGGTTTCGATCACTTCCTGCGGTGGTCGGAGTCGCGGCGCGACCGCGCGGCCGAACGGGCGGCGTGGTCGGGCCTGCTGGCCGGGCTCGTCGAACCCTGTCGCGTGGCCGCGGCCGACGGCGCAGCGCCGTCCGGTCGCGGCGGCTTCGGCAGCCGGAGGGTCGAGGTGGGCCCACGCGCCGATTTCACCGCTCGGGCCGCCGCCGCCTCGGTCACCGTCGGCACGCTGCTGCACGCGGCGTGGGCGATCACCGTCGGCAGACTGACCGGCCGCACCGACGTGGTCTTCGGCACGGTGGTGTCCGGACGCGACGCCGACGTCCCCGGCGTCGAGGCGATGGTGGGGCTGCTGGTCAACACCGTGCCCCTGCGCGTCCGGTGGACACCCGCCCAGACCGCCACCGACGTGGTGGCCCAGGTCGCCGCGTTCGAGGCGGCCATCCGCGACCACCACCACCTGCCGTTGCCGCAGGCCCATCGCATCGCCGGTCTCGACGAGCTGTTCGACTCGCTGGTGGTCATCGAGAACCTGGGCGCCACGACGCATTCCCGCAACGGTCTGACGCTGGGCGACGTCCGGGTCATCGAGGCACCGCACTATCCCCTCACGGTGATGATCGCGGTACACGACACCGTGACGGTGACCGTCACCAACGACCGGGAGCACGTCTCCGACGCCTTCGCCGACGCGGCCACCGCGGTCCTGTCGGACGTGCTCGCGGCGCTGGTCGCCGGGGCGGCGCACGACCCCGGGGGCGAGCGCCCCGTCGTCGACGCCCCGCCTGCCACCACCCTGACCGCGCTGCTGGGCAGCGCCTTCCGGCAGCACGCCGAAGCCACGGCCGTCGTCACCGCCGACGGCTCGCACACCTTCGCCGACGTGGACCGTCGCGCCGCGGCGCTCGCGAGCCGGCTGACCGAGGCCGGCGTGCGTCGGGGCGACGTCGTCGCGCTCGCCACCGCCCGCACCGTGGACCTCGTGGCCGGCGCGTGGGCCATCGTCGCCGCGGGTGCGGCCGTGCTGCCGATCGATCCGGCCTATCCGCGGGCCCGCACGGCGTTCATGCTGGCTCACGCCCGCCCCGCCGCCGTACTGGCCGACGCACTCGGCCGGGCAGCAGTCGAGGTGCCGGAGGGTGTTCCCGTCGTCGCCGCCGACCAGGCAGGCATCGCCGCGCACGGCACGCGACCGGTCCCGGTGGATCCGCTCGACGCCGTGACGGTGCTCTACACGTCGGGGTCCACCGGCACCCCCAGGGCGGTCGTGGGAACCCATGCGGCGCTGGCGAATCGGATCGCGTGGGCCACCACGGCGTGGCGTGCCGACGTCCGGCTCGCCAAGAGTTCGCCGTCGTTCGTCGACGGCGTCACCGAACTGCTCGGCGGGTTGGCCGCGGGTGCGCGGACCGTCCTGGCCGGCGACGATGCCGCGCGCGACGGCCGGGCGCTGGCGGCGCTCGTCGCCGCCCACGGAATCGACCAGGTGCTCGCGGTGCCCTCGCTGGCGGCCGCCCTGGCCGACGAGCATCCGGCCGAACTCGCCGGCGTGCACCGGTGGATCGTCTCGGGTGAGGCGCTCGACACCACCCACCTGCGCGCCATCCGGGCCGCGAGCCCCGACGCCGAGGTGGTCAACTCCTACGGTTCGTCCGAGGTCACCGGCGACGTCCTCGCCGGAACGCAGCACGACGACCGGATCACCCTCGGCGCCGCCGTGCCCGGCGCGGACGTGCGGGTGCTCGATGCGACGCTCGCCGAACTCCCGGCCGGTGTGCTCGGTGAGATCTACGTCGGCGGCGTGCAACTGGCCCGCGGATACCTGAACGCACCGGGCCAGACCGCCGCACGGTTCGTCGCCGCGCCCGGCGGCGCGCGGGTGTATCGCACCGGCGATCTCGGTGCCCGCCTGCCCGACGGGCAGGTGGTGTACGCCGGGCGCAGCGACGCCCAGGTGAAGGTCAACGGTCACCGCGTCGAACCCGCCGAGGTGGAGGCCGCGCTGACCCGCATCGCCGACGTCCGCGAGGCCGCCGTGGTGAGCACGGGAACCACGTTGGCGGCGCTGGTGGTCGCCGACGCCGGTGACGCGCCGTCGGCCGCCGAGCTGACGGCGCTGCTGGCGGCCGAACTCCCCCGCCACCTGGTGCCGGCACGCATCCGCGTGGCGGACGCCATCCCGCTGCTGCCCAACGGGAAACGAGACGCGGCCGCCATCCGGGCGGCCGTCGACGGCGCAGCCGCGCCGCGCACCGACACGACCGCCGACGCCTCGCCGACCACCGCGCTGCAGCGCCGCGTGGTGGAGCTGATGTCCGACGTCCTGGGGTCGCAGCCGTCAGGGGCGGTCGACACCGCCACCGACTTCTTCGCCGCGGGCGGCGACAGCATCGCGGCCATCCGCCTCACCAGCCGCCTCGCCCGGGCCGGCTACGTGGTGACCACCGAGGACGTGTTCCGGCACCGGACCGCCGCCGAACTCGCGGCGCTGCTGGAGCGCTCCGCGAATGACGGCGCCGTCCCGGCGACGACCGTCGACCGCTTCTCGACCGTGCGACTCTCCCCGGCGACGCTCGAACGCCTGGTGGCCGCCGAGTCCGTCGACGACGTGTGGGCCATGTCCCCGCTGCAGCAGGGTGTCTACTACCAGAGCGCCCTCGACGGCGGCCACGCCACCTACATCGCGCAGAACGCGTTCGACGTCGACCGGCGCATCGACGTCGCCGCCCTCGATGCCGCGTTCGCGGCGCTGCTGCGCAGGCACCCGCAGTTGCGGGTGGGTTTCCGCACCGTCGAGCACGTCGAGGCAGACCCCGATCCCGACGCGACCGCCCTCGTCCAGGTGGTGGTGGCGGACCCGCCGTCGGCCGTCACCGTGGTCGACCTCACCGATGTCGACACCGACACCGCAGCGGACCGCGCGCGCCGCGTCGCGGCCGCCGACCGCACCGCCCCGTTCGACGTCGCGACGCCACCGCTGCTGCGGCTGACCGTGATCCGCCTGCCCGGCGGGCGCGACCGCATGCTGTTGACCTACCACTTCCTGCTCTTCGACGGCTGGTCACGCGAACTGGTACTGCGAGAACTGTTCGCGCTGTACGCCTCTGGTGGCACCACCGGCGTGCTGGAACCCCACGGCGACATGGTCGTGCGACACCTCGAATGGCTGCGTACCGTCGGCGCCGACGCCGCGACGCAGGCCTGGGGCGAGCTGTTGGCCGGCGTGCCGGGACCGACCTTGGCCTCCGGTGTCGAACCGGGCCATCCAGACGCCTCGCCCGACGTGGCGCCGGGCCGGCTGGTGGTGCGCATCCCCGAGGCCGTCACCGCACGCCTGCACCGGCGTGCGGCCACGCTGGGGGTGACGCTCAACGCGGTGGTCACGACCGCCGTCGCAGCGGTCACCGGCTACCACGCGGGCACGTCGGACGTGGTCCTGGGCACGACGGTCGCGGGCCGACCGGGTGAACTCGTCGGCATCGACGAGACCATCGGCCTGTTCTTGAACACCGTTCCGGTGCGGGTGGACACCACCCCGTGGCGCAGCGCCGCCGAGGCCATCACCGCCGTCGGCGCCCAGCGCGTGTCGATGATGCGCCACGACCACCTGGGGCTGGGCCAGATCCAGCGCACCGCAGGCGAATCCGGTGGCGTGCTGTTCGACTCGCTGCTGGTGCTGCAGAACTTCCTCGACGACGACACGTTCGCCGACCTGGAGTCCGCGCACGGCATCGTCGCCGTGGAGTACCACGACACCACGCACTTCCCACTGACGTGGGTGCTGACGCCCGGCCGGGAACTCACCGTCAAACTCGAGCACCGGGTCGTCGGCCCCGACCGGGCCCGCGAGATGGTGGACCAGGTGGCCGCCGTCCTGGATGCGCTGAGTCACCCGGACGACGTGGCGATGGGTGCGATCGACGTGCTGACCGCGCGACGACGGGACGACCTCGAGCGGCGCTGGTCCGCGACGCGGCGCCCCCTGGAGCCGGTCACCATCGCCGAACTGCTCGGCGAGACCGCCGCCGCCGACCCGGACGGCGTGGCCCTGGTGTTCGGGGAGCGCCGGATCACCTACGGCGAGTTGGACGCCAGGGTGTCCCAACTCGCGCGTTTCCTCCGCGACCGCGGCGCCGCGCCCGAGACCTTCGTGGCGTTGGCGCTCCCCCGATCCATCGACATGGTGGTGGCACTGTTCGCGGTGTTGCGGGCCGGCGCAGCGTACCTGCCGTTGGAACTGGACCTGCCCATCGAACGGTTGGACACCATCGTCGAGGACGCCAGGCCGGTGCTGGTGGTGACGACCGCCGCCCAGGACGTCCTCGCCGACCGCGCGCGAGGCCACGGCGCCGCCGTGGTGACCCTCGACGATCCCGACGTCGCCGCCGAGCTGCGGGCGACCCCGTCGACCCCACCGACGCCCGCCGAACTCGGCGAGTTCGCCTCCGGCGCCGAGCGTCTGGACCATCCGGCATACCTGATCTACACGTCGGGCTCCACCGGGAAGCCCAAGGGCGTGCTGACCGGGTACGCGGGGCTGACCAACATGTACTTCAACCACCGGGAGGCCATCTTCGCCCCGACGGTCGCGCGCGCCGCGGCGGCCGGGGCCGGCGACCGCGTCGCCGTGGCCCACACGGTGTCGTTCTCGTTCGACATGTCGTGGGAAGAGCTGTTCTGGCTCGTCGAGGGTCACACCGTGCACGTGTGCGACGAGGAGTTGCGCCGCGACGCGCCCGCGCTCGTCGCGTACTGCCACCGCCATCGGGTCGAGGTGATCAACGTGACCCCGACCTATGCCCACCATCTGCTGGACGCCGGGCTGCTCGACGGCCACGCCCCCGCGCTGGTCCTGCTCGGCGGGGAAGCCGTCGGCGACGGCGTGTGGTCGGCGCTGCGCGATGCTCCCGGCACCGCCGGGTACAACCTCTACGGTCCCACCGAGTACACCATCAACACCCTCGGCGGCGGCACCGACGACAGTGCCACGCCCACGGTGGGCCGGCCGATCTGGAACACGCGTGGCTATCTGCTCGACTCCGCGCTACGCCCCGTCGCCGACGGCACCGTCGGCGAACTGTACGTGGCGGGAACGGGTTTGGCGCGCGGTTACCACCGTCGCGCGGGGCTGACCGCGGCCACGATGGTCGCCGACCCGTTCGTGGCGGGCGGCCGGATGTACCGCACCGGCGACCTGGTGCGGCGGCGCGCAGACGGGCATCTCGACTTCCTGGGCCGCGCCGACGACCAGGTGAAGATCCGCGGATACCGGGTCGAACTCGGCGAGGTCGAGACGGTCTTGGCCGGTCTGCCCGGGGTGGCGCGCTGCGCCGTCGTGGCGCGTGCGACGACGGCGACGCCACCGATGAAGACACTGGCGGCCTACGTGATCGCCGCGGAAAGCCCTGCCGATCCCGCGGAGTTCGTCGCCGCGCTGCGCGACGGTCTGGCCGCGATCCTGCCGCCCTACATGGTGCCCACCCGTTACGGCCTGGTCGACGAGTTGCCGCTGACCATCAACGGCAAGCTCGACGTGGCGGCGCTGCCCGAACCCGTGGCGGCCACCCGCGGCGCGGCGCGCAGTCCCCGCTCGGACCGGGAGGCGACGCTGCTGGCGATCGTGAGCGCGGTGCTCGGCATCGACGAGATCGGCGGAATCGGCGTGGACGACGACTTCTTCGCCCTCGGCGGCGACAGCATCTCGTCGATCGCGGTGTGCGGCCGCGCCCGCAAGGCCGGTCTGGTCCTGACCCCCCGCGACGTGTTCCGGCGCCGCACGGTCGCCGCGCTCGCCGCCGCCGCGCACACCGGCGAGGCCACGACGGCACGGGTGGCCGACACCGGCGTCGGCGTCGTCGCGCGCACGCCGATGCTGGCCGAGACCGAAGCGGCGCACACCCCGCTGGCGAACTTCTACCAGGCGATGGTGCTGGCGACACCCGCGGATCTGACGCGTGCCCGGCTGGTCGAGGTGCTGACCGCCGTGCTGGAGCGGCACGCCATGCTGCGCGCGCGCCTCTGCCCCACCGACGACGGGTGGACGCTGGAGGTGCCCGGCACCGGTATCGAGAGGTCGGCGGTCGAGGCGTCGGTGGTCGAGGCGCCGCTGGGACCCGACGACGTGGACGCCGCGGTGTCCGCGGCGGCCGCCGGGCTCGACCCGTACGCCGGCCTCCTGGTGCGCGCCGTGTGGGACGACGCGGCCGGCGAGGGCAGGTTGCTGCTGGTGATCCACCACCTCGTCGTCGACGGGGTGTCCTGGCGGATCCTCGGCGAGGATCTCGCGCGCGCCTGGGCTGACGTCCGGGCTGGCCGACCGGTGGTCCTCGACGACGTGCCCACGTCGTTCCGGACCTTCTCGCACGCCATCGCCGACGCGACGTTCACCGCGGAACTACCGTACTGGGCGGACGTCCTGGCCACGCCGGACCCCGATCTCGGCAGGCGACCCCTGGACCCGGCCGTCGACACGGCCGCCACCGTGGCCAGGCTCCACGTGGCGCTCCCGGAGGAGACGAGCACCCCGCTGCTGGGTGCGGTCCCCGCCGCGTTCCACGGTGGGGCCAACGACGTGTTGCTGACGGGGCTGGCGCTGGCGCTGGCGCGGTGGCGCACCAGCCGCGGAGGCGGGCAGTCACATACCGCGACCGTCCTCAACCTCGAAGGCCACGGCCGCGAAAGCGAGTTCCTGGGCGCCGATCTCGACCTGTCGCGCACCGTGGGATGGTTCACCTCGATCTACCCGGTGCGCGTCGATCCCGGCGCCGTCGCCTGGGACGACGTGTTGGCGGCCGGACCCGAGCTGGCCCGCGCCGCGAAGTCGGTGAAGGAGCAACTGCGCACGGTCCCGAGCCGCGGCATCGGCTACGGCGTACTGCGGCACCTGGATCCGGATCGGTCGCTGGCCGGGGCCCCCGCACCGCAGATCCTGTTCAACTACCTGGGCCGCTTCTCCGGCGGTACGGGCCGCGACTGGGAGCCCGTCGCCGAGCAGGGCGCGCTGCGCGAAGGCGTCGACCCGACGAATCCCGCCGTGGCCCTGGAGATCAACGCCGCGGCCGAGGACGGCCCCGACGGCACGCGGCTGTCGATCACCCTGGCGTGGCCCACCGGCATCCTCGCCGAGGCCGACGTGGCGGACCTGGCGGGTCTGTGGACGCAGGCGCTGACGGCGCTGGCGCGCTGCGCGGACCTCGCCGGGCACACGCCGTCGGACTTCCCGCTCGTCGCGGCCACGCAGGCCGACGTCGACGCCTGGGAGCGCGACGGTGCCGTCGAGGACGTGCTGCCACTCCTGCCGCTGCAGGAGGGCATGTACTTCCACGCGACGTACGGCGGCGGCGTGGACACCTACCGCGTGCAGCAGGTCGCCGAACTCGTCGGGCCGGTCCGGCCCGACGTGCTGCACCGCGCGATCACGGCGGTGGTCGGTAGGCACCAGGCGCTGCGCGCGGGCTTCCGCGAACTCGCCGACGGCACGCTGGCGCAGATCGTGTTCGCCTCTGCCGCGGTCGAATTCGAGCACGTTGCGGTGACCGACGGTGACGCCGCCGATGCGCTCGCCAGGACCCGGCTCGACCGGCCGTTCGACCTGGCGCATCCGCCGCTGGTGCGCTACGTGCTGGCCAGCCTGGGGCCCGACCGGCACCGGCTGATCCAGACCCTGCACCACGTCGTCGCCGACGGGTGGTCCTATCCCCTGATCTTCGGCGACGTCGTGGCCGAGTACAACGCCGCGGTGGGCGCCGGACCGGCGCCCCAGCCGCCGGCGGTCTCCCTGCGCGATCACGTCGAGGCCGTGCGTTCCGCCGACCACGCCGCCGCCCGGACCGCCTGGGCCGCCGCACTCGTCGACGTCCGGCCCACCCTGGCCGTCGACGACACGGTTCCGGTGGGCGAGCATCTGGCGACCGTGCGCCGGCTGCCCCGGGATCTGACCACGACGCTGCTGACGACCGCGCGCGAGCGCGGCGTGACGCCGTCGACCGTGGTGCACGCGGCCTGGGGTCTGGTGCTCGGCGCCCACGTGGGCCGCACCGACGTGGTGTTCGGCTCGACGGTCTCGGGCCGCGGTGGGACGCTCGCCGGCACCGAGGACGTCGTCGGCCTGCTGATCAACACCATCCCGGTGCCCATGGCGTGGACGCCGGACGAGTCGCTGGCCGCGGCCGTGACGCGGCTTCAGGAACGTCAGAGCGCAGTGCTCGACGCCCAGCACGTCGGCCTCACCGAGCTGGCCAAGATCGCGGGGGTCCGCGAGTTCTTCGACACCCTGGTGGTGGTGGAGAACTTCCCCACCACCGACACCGACACCGACACCGGACATCCTGCGGCGCTGGCCTTCACGGGATTCACCGGCACGGACGCGCCGCACTATCCGCTGGCACTGGTCGCCTACCTCGACGACGAACTCGCCGTGGAGGTCAAGTACGACGCCGGGCGGGTGGCCGTCGGCATGGCCGAGCGCATGGCCGAGCGGGTGGCCGCGGTGCTGCGCGCGTTCGCCGAACGTCCCGACGACGCCATCGGCGACGTCGATCTGCGCACTGCCGTCGAGCGCTCGTTCACCGCGGGCACGGTGTCACGGCCCGGCCCGGCCCGCACCGTGACCCAGGCCTTCGACGACGCGGTGCGCCGTGCACCCCACGCGACCGCCGTGGTGTGCGGTGAGCGCCGGCTGAGCTACGCCGAACTCGACGCGCAGGCCGGCGCGGTGGCCGCCACTTTGGCCGGGCTCGGCGTCGGCACGGGAACCCGTGTCGCCGTTGCGGTTCCGCGGACTGTGGAGCTGGTGGTCGCCCTGGTGGCGGTGATCAAGGCGGGGGCCACCTACGTCCCGCTGGACATCGACTCCCCCGCCGCACGGTTGACGCACGTGCTGACCGACTCGGCGCCGACGTGCGTGCTGACCGACGTCGCCGACCGCGTGGCGCACGTGTCCGACGTGCCCACCGTCGTGCTCGCCGAGGCGGTCACCGCGACCCCCGCCGCGGGAGCGCGGCAGGCGACCCACCCCGACGACGACGCCTACGTCATCTACACCTCGGGGTCGACCGGTGTGCCCAAGGGCGTCGCGGTGAGCCATCGCAACGTCACCGCACTGTTGGCGGCCGCCGCCGAGCACTACGACGTGGGCGCCGACGACGTGTGGACGATGTTCCACTCGGCGGCGTTCGACTTCTCGGTGTGGGAGCTGTGGGGCGCGTTGACGACCGGTGGCACGCTCGTGGTCGTCGAGGCCGCGGACACCCGCGATCCGGAGCGCTTCCTGGGGCTGCTGGAGACCGAGCGCGTGACCGTGCTCAGTCAGACGCCGTCGGCGTTCTATCCGCTGATCGATGCCGACGCGCGGCTGCGGCCGACGCTGTCGCTGCGCTACGTGGTGTTCGGCGGGGAGGCACTCGACATCCGCCGGCTGGCCGCCTGGTACGTCCGGCACGCCGACGACGCACCGCAGCTGGTGAACATGTACGGCATCACCGAGACGTGCGTACACGTCTCGGTGCGGCCGCTCACCGCCGCCGACGTCGACGACGCGGGCAGCCGCAACGGTGCCATCGGCGGGCCGCTTTCGGGGTTGCGCCTGCACCTGCTGGATGACCGCTTGCGACCCGTCGGCGCGGGCGTGGTCGGCGAACTGTACGTCAGCGGCGGGCAGGTCGCCGGCGGATACGTCGGCAGGCCGGGGCTGACGGCGTCGCGCTTCGTCGCCAACCCGTTCGACGCGGCGGGCGAACGCCTCTATCGCACCGGGGACACGGCCACGTGGACCGACGCCGGTGAGCTTCGGTACGTGGGACGCTCCGACGCGCAGGTCAAGGTGCGGGGCTTCCGCATCGAACTCGGCGAGGTGGAGGCCGCATTGGCCGCGGCCCCCGGAGTGACCAACGCCGCGGCCGCCACGCACGTCGACGCCACCGGCCGGACGCGCCTGGTGGGATACCTGGTGGGTCGGGGGGCACCGGACGTCGCCCGGGTCCGCGCCCACGTCGCCGACCGCGTGCCGGGATACATGGTGCCGTCGGCCTTCGTCGTGCTCGGCGCCCTTCCGTTGACCGTCAACGGCAAGCTGGATCGCGCGGCGCTGCCCGCGCCCGCCGACGCCGCGCCCGAGGCCCAGGTCCAGGCCCAGGCCCAGGTCACGCACGCGGCCACGAACCGCGCCACCGAACAGACCCCGGAACCGGCCACGACCGACACCGCCGCCGTCCTCGCCGGGTTGTTCGGCGAGATCCTCGGCGTCCCGGTGGGTCCGGACGACGACTTCTTCACCGTGGGCGGGGACAGCATCGTCGCCATCCAGCTGGTCAACCGCGCCCGGCGGGCCGGTATCCGCCTCACCCCGCAGCAGGTGTTCGTCGCGCGCACCCCCGCCGCACTCGCCGAGGCGGCGGCAGCGGCGGACGGCGGGTCGCCCGCGTCGGATCCGGCGGGCACCGGCCCTCGGCCCGACCTCGGCGAGGTCATGCCGACGCCCATCGTGGGCCGCCTGGCCGAACTCGGCGGTTCCATCGGTCGGCTCAACCTCACCGAGCTGCTGCGCACCCCCGTCGGCGCCACCGTGGAGCGGCTCGACGCCGCGCTCAACGCAGTGGTCGCCACCCACGACGCCCTGCGACTGCGGCTGCACCGTCCCGCGCCCATGCTGTGGTCGCTGGAAACGACGCCGCATCAACCGCTCTCGGTGCGCCGCGTCGACGCGCAGGGCCTGGACGCCGACGGCCTGCGCGACGCCGTCGGCGCGGAGTCCGATGCCGCTGCCGACGGACTCGACCCGGAAGCGGGCCGCGTCGTGGAGGCGGTGTGGTTCGACCGCGGCTCCGACGAGCAGGGGCGGTTGCTGCTCGTGGTGCACCACCTCGCGGTCGACGCGGTGTCGTGGCGGATCCTGCTCGACGACCTGTCCGAGGCGTACGCCCGCGTGGCCGAGGGCCGGCGGCCCGACCTGCCCGCGGTGCCGACGTCCATCCGCGCCCATGCCCGCGCCGTGCACGACGGCGCCCAGCAGGCCACCCGGCTCGCGGAGTTCGAACACTGGTCGGCGACCCTGGCGCCCGGCGGGGAACTCGACGCCACCGCGTCCACGTTCGGGCTCGTGGTCGGCGACACCCGCGACCACGTCGTCGTCGCCGACGCCGACGTCACCGAGGCGCTGCTGACGACCGTGCCCGCCGCCGCGTCCGCCGACGTCACCGAAACCCTGGTCGCCGCACTGACGCTCGCCGTCGAGCGGTGGCGACGGGCCCGCGGCACCGCGCCGGGCGCTCCGCTGGTGCTCGATCTCGAGCGCCATGGCCGCGACCATCGGGGCGAGCACGACCTGAGCCGCACGGTCGGCTGGCTCACGGCCATCGCCCCGGTCCGCCTGGACCCCGTCGATCCCGCCGACGCGCTCGGGGCGCTGCGCGCCGTGAAGGAGACGCTGCGCGCCGTGCCCGACGAAGGCCTGGGCTTCGGCCAGCTGCGCTACTGCAATGCCAGGACCGCGGCGGCGCTGGGAAGGCTCCCCGGACCGCAGGTGCTGTTCAACTACCTCGGCCGGTGGACCGCCGACGGTGCGGCGGACTGGGATTCGGCCCCGGAGGTCGACGCGCTGCGCGTGGGTCCCAACCCGGACCTCGGGACGCCGTATCTGCTCGAGGTCAACGCGATTTGTGACGACACCGCCGCCGGGCCACGGCTCAAGACGGTGTTCACCTATGCCGACGGCGGTCTGGGTGCCCAGGCCACGGTCGAACTGGCCGAGCACTTCTCGGCCACGCTGACCGAGTTGAGCCGCGACGTCGCCCCGGCCTCGGCGGGCGGGTCCACCCGCACCCCGTCCGACCTGGCCCACGTCACCCTGACCCAGCCCGAACTGGATCGCGTGCTGGCGCGCGCGGGCCAACCGATCGACGACGTCTGGCCGCTGTCGCCCCTGCAGGAGGGGGTGTACTTCCAGGCCAGGTACGCCGAGTCGCCGGTGTACGTGGTGCAGAACGTGTTCGACGTGGACGACCCGATCGACCTCGACGCGCTGCGCACGGCGTTCGCGCGCGTCCTGTCCCGGCACGCGGTGTTGCGGTCGGGCTTCCATGCCGACGACCTGCCCCGTCCGGTCGCGGTCATCGCCACCGCACCCGAGGTGTCACCCGAGGTGATCGACATCGGCGGCCTCGACCAGGCGGCCGCGACCGCCCGCGTCGCGGAGATCACCGCAGCCGACCGACTGCGCTCCTTCGACCTGGCGGCCCCACCCCTGATCCGGTGCACGGTGGTACGCGGCACCGGTGGAGACCGGCTGATCCTCAGCTACCACTTCCTGCTCCTCGACGGCTGGTCGCGCGAACACTTCCTACGGGAATGGTTCGCCGAGTACGCGGCGGCCCGCGACGGGCGGACTGCCGGAATCGACGCCCCGGCCGCACGGTTCACCGACTATCTGACGTGGCTGGCCGGACGTGATCGCGAGGCCTCGGCGCGCCGCTGGGGTGCCGCGATGGCGGGCCTGCCCGGACCCACGCTGCTGGTCCCCGAGGCCGTGGGCACCGAACCCACCCTGGCGCTGCGCCTGGAGTTCACGCTCACCGACGACGAGACGGCCGAGCTGATGCGGTGCGCCCGCCGCGCCGGGGTGACGCTGAACGCCCTCGTCGGCACGGCGCTGGCGATGGTGTTGGGTTACGAGACCGGCAGCGACGACGTCGTGTTCGGCTCGACCGTCGCCGGCAGACCCACCGACCTCGAGGGCATCGACTCGGTGATCGGACTGTTCCTCAACACGGTGCCGACCAGGGTGCGGTTACGGCCGGAGCAGTCGTTCGCCGACACCATGCGCGCGGTGCAGTCCAGTCGCCTGGAGCTGATGGACGACGAGTACCTCGGACTCGGCGACGTGCAGCGGGCGGCGGCCGCGGCGAACCCCGACAACGACGAACTGTCCGGCAATGCACCGCTGTTCGACAGCCTGTACGTGTTGCAGAACTTCCTCGACGACGACACCTTCACCGACATGGAGACCGCGCACGGGATCGTCGGGCACGACTCCATCGACGCCTCGCACTACCCGCTGACATGGGTGGCGTCACCCGGCCGCAGGCTGTGGGTCAAGCTCGAGTACCGCGCCGACGTCGTGGCCCGGGAGCGGGCGCAGCGTCTGCTCGACCGGCTGCACGCCGTCCTGCTGCACGCCGCGAGCGCCGACGGGACCGACCGGCCGTTGGCCGCCGTCCCGATGGTGTTGCCCGTCGAAGCCGGGCGCAGCGCCGACCGGGACGCTGCGGCCGAGCACCCCCTGCCGGCGGCGACCGTGATCGACCTGCTCACCGAACGCGCGGCGCTGACCCCGCACGACACGGCGCTGGTATGCGGTGCCGCCCACGTCGACTACGCCGAACTGCAAGCGCGGTTCGACGCGCTGGCGTGGCTGCTGCGCGACCGTGGCATCGGCCGCGGTGACACGGTGGCGCTGGCGATTCCGCGGTCCATCGAATCGGTGGTGGCGTTGTTCGCGGTGCTGCGCGCCGGTGCGGCCTACCTGCCCCTGGAGTTGGACTATCCCGACGAACGGCTCGCGGTGATGCTCGACGACGCCGCGCCGGTGTGCGTGCTGACCACCAGCGCGGTGGCCGAGCGCATCACCGCCGTCACCGGATGCCCGGCACTGGTGCTCGACGACGCGGCCGTGCGCGCGGACGCCGCCGCGGCGGCACGGCCCTGGGACGGCCGCACCCCCGCCCCGGACGAGGCCGCCTACGTCATCTACACGTCGGGATCCACCGGCAAGCCCAAGGGCGTGGTGACACCGCACCGCGGGTTGACCAACATGCACCTCAACCATCGGGAGGCGATCTTCGCCCCGGCCATCGCCAAGGCGGGCGGGCGGCGTCTGAGCATCGCCCACACCGTGTCGTTCTCGTTCGACATGTCGTGGGAGGAGCTGCTGTGGCTCGTCGAGGGCCACGAGGTGCACGTGTGCGACGAGGAGTTGCGCAGGGACGCCACGGCCTTGGTGCGGTACTGCCATGACAGGCGCATCGACGTCGTCAACGTGACGCCGTCCTATGCCCAGGTACTGTTCGACGAGGGCCTGCTGACCGCCGGTCACGCCCCCGTGCTCGTCCTGCTCGGCGGCGAGGCGGTGTCGAGCACCGTGTGGAATCGCCTGCGCGACAGCGACACCAGCTACGGATACAACCTCTACGGCCCCACCGAGTACACCATCAACACCCTCGGCGGCGGCACCGACGACAGCGCGACGCCCACCGTGGGCCGCCCCATCTGGAACACCCGTGCCCACGTGCTGGACGGCTGGCTGCGTCCGGTGCCCGACGGCGTGCCCGGTGAGCTCTACGTCTCGGGCGCGGGGTTGGCACGCGGGTACCTCGGCCGAGCGGCGCTGACGGCGGACCGCTTCGTGGCGAACCCGTATGACCCCGACGCCTCCCGGATGTACCGGACCGGCGACCTGGTGGTGCGCAGGCCCGACGGCATCATCGACTTCCTGGGCCGCACCGACGACCAGGTCAAGATCCGGGGCTACCGCGTCGAACTGGGCGACGTCGAGGCCGCGATGGCCGCCCATCCGGCCGTGGCCCGGGCGGCGGTGATCACGCGGTCCGATCCGTCGGGCACGCAGCGGCTGGTCGGCTTCGTCGTCGCCGCGGGTCGGGAGGCGGGCACCGACCTCGTCGACGCCGTCCGCAACCACCTGCGGGCGACGCTGCCCGCGTACATGGTGCCGACCGCCATGGCCGCGATCGACGAGATCCCGCTGACCGACAACGGAAAGCTGGACGTGCGAGCGCTTCCCGACGTCGCAGCCGGCGGCGGCGCCGGTGGCCGGGTACCGCAGACGCCCGCAGAGGTCGCGGTGGCCGCGCTGTTCGGCGACGTACTGGGCGTCGCCGAGGTGAGCGCCGACGACGACTTCTTCGACCTCGGTGGGCATTCGCTGCTCAGCATCCGGTTGCTCGGCGGCCTGCGTTCGGCGCTGGGGGTCGAGCTGACCATCCGCGACGTGTTCGACGCCCGCACCGTCGCCGGCGTCGCCGCGCTGGTCGACGCGGCCGCCCCGGAGTCCGCCCGCCCCGAGTTGGTGGCCGGCCCTCGCCCCGAGTGGATCCCGGCCTCGCCCGCGCAATCGCGTCTGCTGGTGCTCGACCGGCTGGCCGACACCGGCGCGGCCTACGCCTACCCGCTGGTGTTCCGGGTGACCGGGTCGCTCGACCTGGCCGCGCTGCACCGGGCGGTCGACGCCGTCGTCGCCAGGCACGAGGCGTTGCGCACGGTGTTCGTCGAACGCGACGGCGAATTCGGGCAACGCATCCTGGACGCGGGCGTGACGGTGCCGATGGCGGTCACCGACGTCGACCCGAACGATCGCCGGCAACTGGACGCCGCCGTCGACGCGGTGACGCGCCGCCGGTTCGACCTGCAGCGCGAGATCCCGATCCGCGTCGACGTGTTCCGCATCGCCGCCACCGAGCACGTCGTCGCGCTGGTGCTGCATCACATCGCCGCCGACGAGTGGTCCGACGGCCCGTTGCTCGCCGATCTGGACCGCGCCTACCGCGCCGAGGTGGACGGCGGCGCGGCTGCGTTGCCCGCGCCGACCGTGCAGTACGCGGACTACGCGCTGTGGCAGCGCGAGCTGCTCGCCCGCGACGGCGCCCGCCTGATCGAGTTCTGGCGCTCTGAATTAGACGGCGCCCCAGACGAACTGGCGCTGCCCTGCGACCGCGCCCGCCGCCCCGACCCCACCGGGTCCGCCGGACTGGTGCGGGTGGACCTCGACGCGGACACCGCCGCGGCTCTGCGGCGGTTGGCCACGGCGCGGCAGGCGAGTCCGCTCGTGGTGGTGCAGGCCGCGCTGGCGGCCCTGCTGCACCGGTTGGGCGCCGGCGACGACATCGTGATCGGCACGCCCGTCGCGGGCCGCGACGACCCCGCTCTGGACGACGTGGTGGGCTTCTTCGTCAACACCGTGGTGCTGCGCACCGACGTGTCCGGCAACCCCACGTTCGACGAGTTGCTGGCGCGTGCCCGCACCGCCGACCTGGCCGCGTTCGCGCACCAGGAGCTGCCGTTCGAGCGGCTCGTCGAGGCGCTCAACCCGCCCCGCGTGGCCGGGCGCAACCCGCTGTTCAACGTGTTCGTGGGCTACCACCTCCGCGACCTCGGGTCCACCGACCTGTTCGGGATGCCCATGCAGTGGTACGAATCCGCCGTCACCGGCGCCATGTTCGACCTCGGCGTGACCCTCGTCGACGTCCGCGACGGCACCGCGACGCTGCTCACCGAGTACGCCGCCGACCTGTTCGACGAGGACACGGCCGAGACGCTGACGCGGCGACTCGCCGCCGTGCTGGCGCGGCTCGTCCGGGCGCCCGCGACCCGCGTCGGTGCCGTCGACGTGCTGCTCCCCGGTGAGCACGCCGACGTGGTGGTCGCGCGCAACGCGACGGCACACCCCGTGGCCGCCGAGGGCTTGGCGGCGGCGGTGTCGCGTCGGGCGCACGAAGCCCCCGACGCGGTCGCCGTGATCGCCGACGAGGGCCGGTTGACCTACGGGGACCTCGACGCGTGGTCCGACCGGCTGGCGTCGCATCTCGTCGAGGGTCTCGGTGAGGGTGCGGTGGTCGGGGTCTCGCTGCCGCGCTCGATCGAGCTGGTGGTCGCGCTGCTCGCGGTCGCGAAGTCCGGCGCGGCGTTCCTGCCCCTGGATCCGGAGTATCCGCGAGAGCGGTTGGCGTACATGGTCGCCGACGCACGACCGCGTCGCGTGCTCGACGCCGCCGCCGTCGCCGCGATGCGGCCCGACCCTGCCGCAGGGCCCCCACGGCGACCGGACGTCGAGGTGGATCCGGCGTCGTGGGCCTACGTGCTCTACACGTCGGGCTCCACCGGTAAGCCGAAGGGCGTCGCGGTCTCCCACGCCGGCATCGTCAACCGCATTGCCTGGCTGCAACACGCCTACCCGCTGGGTCCCGGCGACCGGATGGCGGTCAAGACCCCGATCAGCTTCGACACGTCGGTGTGGGAGGTGTTCTGGCCGTTGGCCGTCGGTGCCGAACTGGTGATCGTGCCACCGGGAGCGCATCGCGACCCGGCCTGGCTGGCGCGCACGATCGACGCGTACGGGGTGACCGCGGTGGACTTCGTGCCGTCGATGCTCGAGTTGTTCCTCGAGGAGCCGCGGGCACGCCGGTGCACGTCGTTGACGCGCGTCACCGTCGGTGGCGAGGCATTGGCGGGCGACCTCGCCCGTCGGTTCGCCGAGGCGTTCCCCCACGTCGGGCTGCACAACCTCTATGGCCCCACCGAGGCGGCGGTCGACGTGCTGGGCTGGACCGCAGACGGCGGCGACGTGGCGCTGGGCCGGCCCGGCTGGAACGTCCGCGTCTACGTGCTCGACGAGCAGCTCAACCCGGTGCCCGACGGTGCGCGCGGCGAGTTGTACCTCGCCGGTGTGCAGGTGGCGGACGGCTACCTGGGTCGCGGCGGCCTGACCGCCGCCCGCTTCGTCGCCAACCCCTTCGACACCGGCGCGCGGATGTACCGCACCGGCGACGTGGTGCGCTGGCGCCGCGACGGGCAGCTGGAGTACCTGGGTCGCAGCGACGATCAGATCAAGCTGCGCGGAGTGCGCATCGAGCCGGGCGAGATCGAGGCCGTCGTGGCGTCGCATCCGGCGGTGGTCTCGGCCCGCGTCGTGGCGCGGTCGGGTCGGTTGGTCGCCTATTACGTACCGACCGAAGTACCGGCCGACGGCGCACCGCCCGCGGCCGTCCTGCGTGAGCACGCGGCGGCTGCACTGCCCGCCCACATGGTGCCCGCGGCGTACGTCGCGGTGCGCGCCTATCCGCTGACACCGAGCGGCAAGCTCGACCGTGCGGCGCTCCCGGAGCCGGACGTCGACGCGGACGCCTCCGGCAGGGCCCCGGAGACGCCTGCGCAGCAACGGCTCTGCGCGCTGTTCGCCGACGTGCTCGGCGTCCCGGTCGCCTCCATCGACGCCGACTTCTTCGCTCTCGGTGGACATTCGCTGCTGCTGGTCCGACTGGCGGCGGCCATCCGTCGGGAGTTCGGGGTCGAGGTGGCGGTGTCCGACCTGATGGTCGCCCCGACCGTGGCGGAGGTCGCCGAGCGGCTGGCCTCCGGCGCGACCGCCGCCGACGCCCTCGGGCCGGTGCTCGTGCTGCGCGCCGAGGGTGGTGCGCCGCCGTTGTTCTGCATCCATCCGGCGAGCGGCCTGAGCTGGCAGTTCGCCGGTTTGAAACGACATCTGCCGCAGGACGTCCCGCTCTACGGCCTGCAGTCGCCGCTGTTCACCGAGGGCAGGCTGCCCGCAGGCATCACCGAGCTGGCGCACCGTCACGCGGACTCCGTCGCACAGGTGGCACCCGACGGTCCGATCCGGCTGCTGGGCTGGTCGTTCGGTGGTGCGCTGGCGCTGCTGGTGGCCACCGAACTGACCCGGCGCGGGCGTGACGTCACGTTCGTGGGCATGCTGGACGCCAGGACCGACACCACGGACACCACGGGCACCACGGATACCACCGAGTTCGACCCTGCCGCCGTCCTCGGCGGACTGCTTCGCGAGATGGGCTTCCCCGTCGCCGCCGACGCCCGGGTCACGGTCGCCGATGCCGTCGCACTGGTCCGCACGAGCGACGACGCCATCACGGTGCTCGACGACCACCGGATCGGTCAGGTCATCGAGAACTACGTTGCGGCAGAGCGGTACACGGCCTCGGCCGACTACGGCCGCTATGCCGGGGACGTCTTCTTCGTCGACGCCGCGATCCTGGAGATGGACCTGACGGGCGTGGCGTCGCAGGGGTGGCGGGAGCACGTCGGCGGCGAGTTGAGCGTGACGACGCTGCAGTGTCGGCATTCCGAGTTGATGGACGCTCCGACACTGGAGACGTTGGGCCCGTTGCTCGCCGAATGGTTGCAGCGGTGATCCGGTGCCGACGACGAATGCCCGCCGGCGGTGCCGGCGGGCATTCGGTGGAAGTTGCGGTGAGTGCTTCGGTGGGCCGGGGGTCAGGCGTTGGACAGGTCTGCCACCGGTCGCCCGTTGAGCGCGTTGGCCAGCTGGGGCGTCACGACGTCGAGGGCGTAGAGCATGGAGTCGGGCCCGCTGTAGGTCAGCGCGTCGCTGAGCTTGGAGTCGAACGTCGTGTACAGGGTGCGATCGTCACGGACCACGGCCAGGCGGGCGAACGCCGGCGAGGCCAGCATCTGCTCCTTGGTGGCGCCGTTGACGAAGAGCACGTCGCGGTCGAGCAGGCTCAGCTTCTCCTCGCTGACGTCGCCCGTCACGTCCTGGGTCGTGAACCCCAACGCCGTGAACAGCGCCCGCCGCGGATCCCGTTCCCCGAGCAGGTAGTGGCCACCGCTTTCCGGACCGAAGTCGACCACGAGGGTCTTGCCGTCGAACTCGGGGTTGGCGGTGCGGGCGGCGTCGATGCGCCCCTGCACCTCGTCGACGAGCTTCTGGGCCTCGGCTTCCTTGCCGAGAGCCTTGCCGGTGGTGAGCAATTGGACGTTCCAGGGCGTCTCCTCGTCGGCGTAGTCCGCCGACTGGATGACCGTGGGCGCGATCTGCGAGAGCCGGTCGTAGGTCTTCTGGTCGATGGTCTCGTAGATGGCCAGGATGACGTCGGGTTGCTGCGCGGCGATGGCCTCGAAGTCGATGTCGTCACCACCCCAGGTGGGGATGCCCTTGCCGCCGGTGGCCTGCTGCACCCACGGCAGTTCGTCGTAGTTCTCGGAGAACGATCGCGCGCTCACCGGCACGATGCCCAGTGGCAGCACGAAGTCCTGGTCGGTCCAGCCGACCGTCACGACGCGCTTGGGGTTGGCGGGCACCTTGGTCTCGCCGAACTTGTGCGTGATGGTCACGGTCTCGGCCGCCGGTGCTGCCGTGTCCTGGCCCGAACCGCATGCGGTCAGCAGCCCGGTCGCGAGGACGACCGAGGCCGCCATGACGGCGGCTGTGCGCCACCACCGATTGTGCGCCATGGTGTCGGGTTTCCTTCCGTAGCTTCCAATGATGTCGGTAATTAGCTTAGGCTTGGGTAATACTGTGAGACACCTCAGGTACTGTCAAGCCCGGCCGGACCACCACCGGTCATCTCGAAGCAAGTGCGCACCAATGGTTTTCACAGTGCATTGACAGCGTGGACGGATCGTGACGGGCCAGGATGCGACGTCGCCGATCACGCGTACTGCCGACGTCGGAACGCGGTCGGTTCCCGGCACGGAACATCACGATGCGCCGCCCCCTGGGCGGCGCGAGAGAGGCGAGCATGCAACGCACACTGCTGGGCGGGAAGATCCACCGGGCAACGGTGACCCAGGCCGACCTGCACTACGTGGGGTCGATCACCATCGACGCCGACCTGATGGAGTCGGCGGGCATCGTCGAGGGCGAGCAGGTACACGTCGTCGACGTCACTTCGGGTGCTCGCCTGGTCACCTACGCCATCACCGGCGCGGCGGGAACCGGGGTCATCGGCATCAACGGTGCCGCGGCCCACCTGGTGTCGCCGGGAAACCTCGTCATCATCATGTCCTTCCTCGTCGTCGACGAGGCCGAACGAGCGCGGCACACACCGCGTGTGGTCCACGTCGACGCCCACAACCGCATCGTCGCGCTGGGCAGCGACCCCAGCGAGCCCGTCCCGGGTGCGCTCGAGCAGATGGCGGGTGCGTGATGACGATGCGTATCGACCATCGCGCCATGACGGCGTCGACCCATGGCCACGGACCCGTGCTCGACGTCGTCGGCGTCGGCTTCGGGCCGTCGAACCTGGCGCTGGCCATCGCGCTGCGCGAACGCAACGAGGCCACCAACGCGGCCCCGCTGACCGCCGAGTTCATCGAGTGCAAGCCCGAGTTCGGTTGGCACACCGGCATGCTGATCCCGGGCGCCACCATGCAGATCTCGTTCCTCAAGGATCTGGTGACCCAGCGGAATCCGCAGAGCGAGTTCACCTTCCTGAACTACCTCACCGAGCGTGGACGGCTCACCGAGTTCATCAACTACAAGACGTTCTTCCCCACCCGCCTGGAGTTCCACGACTACCTGAGTTGGGCCGCGGCAAAGGTGTCCGCCACGGTCCGGTACGGCTGCCGCGTCACCGACGTGCGCGCCGTCGACGGCGGCGTGTTCGAGGTGGGGTTCACCGGCGCGCGGTCGGGCGTGTTGCGCGCCCGCAACGTCGTGATCGCCGGAGGGCTGTCCCCGCGGTTGCCCGACGGCGTCGAGCCCTCGCCGCGGCAGATGCACAACCACCGCTTCCTCGACGACCTGGAGCGGCTGCCGAGCCGCAGCCACGATCGCTACGTCGTGGTGGGCGCGGGACAGAGCGCCGCCGAGGTGGCCGCCTACCTCCACGATCTCTCGCCGTCCACCGAGGTGCACGGCGTGTTCGCCAAGTACGGCTACAGCCCGGCCGACGACAGCCCGTTCGCCAATCGCGTGTTCGACCCCGACGCCGTCGACGACTTCTACGGCGCCGATCCCGGTGTGCGCCAACGGCTCATCGACTACCACCGCGCCACCAACTACTCCGCCGTCGACCTCCCGCTGATCGAGGACCTCTACGCGCGGGAGTACGCCGAACGGGTCGCGGGCCATCGCCGGCTGTTCCTGCGCGGCGCCTCGAGCATCGTGAACACCGTCGAAGACGCCGACGGCGTCCGCGTGGAGATCCTGCACCATCCCTCCGGTGCCGTCGACCACCTCGACTGCGACGCAGTGGTCTACGCGACGGGGTTCACCCCGGCTCCGCTGGAGGAGATCCTCGGCGAGCTGAGCGCCGAACTGGTCATGGAGACCGGCAGGCCCGCCGTGACGCGGGACTACCGACTGCAGACGGCCAATCCCACCGCGGGAGCGCTCTACGTCCAGGGCAACACCGAGCACACCCACGGCCTGACGTCGTCGCTGCTGTCGAACATCGCGATCCGCAGCGGCGAGATCCTGGAGTCGATCGAGAGCAGTCGGGTGGCCGCGGCGACGGGTTAGGGACCTCGAGAGACCTCAGTCCTTCAGGTGCGGTTCCAGCAGCGTGTACCAGGCGCGGTCGAGTTTGCGCCACTCGTCGTCACACCCGTCGGCCCGGTCCTTGGGCAGCTGGCCGCTGCTGACGAGGTCCGCCTGACCGTCGGGATCGGCGCCGTACAGCCAGCACAGCAGGTTGTACTTGCGGGTGAGGTTCATGGAATGCGAGTCGGCGAAGGCGGTTTCGTCGATCTCGGCGCCGTCCATCTGGCTCCAGGCGTCGTACTCCCGCGCGGCGTCCACCACGGCCTGCACGTTGTCGGGGTCCAGCCGACCGTCGTCGTCGGGTTGCAGCAGCAGGAACGCCGCGAGCTGATCGGCGACGTCCTCCTCGCGCCCGGTGACCGGCAGGTCGTAGACGTCGATGGCCATGTGTCCCATCTCGTGGAAGAACGTCGCCAGTTCGATGTTCTCGGCCGACTTCACCGGATCCGGGTCGCCGGCCTTGGTGAAGATGTCGAGCGCTCCGGAGGCGTCCTCGTAACAGATGATCATCGACTGGGTCTCCGGTTCCCAGAAGGCGTTCGCCTCGCCGCACTGCTTGCCGTGCAACGGGATGTCCTTGGGCAGCTTCAGCAGGTCGGTGCCGTCGGCGGCGAGATCCTCCAGGACGCGATGGTCCTGCATGAACTGCTTGCCCGCGACGGCATCCGGCGTATCGGCGTCCTCGTAAGTGACGACGAACTGCCCCGTGTCGGCGTCGGCCGAGGCCGCCTCGGTCGAGGTGGCGCTGGGTGCGGTGGTCGCCCCGCACCCCGCCACCCACGCCGTCGTCAGGATGGCGGCCGCGGCCACCACGTTGGGCGTCATGCGCATCGCCACCGAGACATTCCCTCCGCCGAGGCGCCGTATCAGCACGACGCCCCCGCATCATATTGACGGTCGCGATATTTCGGATGCAAATGACTCAGGGTCGTGGCCGATACCCGCCCATGCCCCGCGGACGCACGACGAGCTGCGTCAGCACGTAGTGCACGGCCGCGGCCACCAGGAAGGCGGGCAGCGACGCCGTGGTGTACCGGAAGACCTCGCTCGGTTCATAGGTGACCGGGTTCAACAGCGCGGCGTACGTGCCCGCACCCGCCGCAACGGCCGCGAAAGCCGCGTAGTTCACGCCGTTCCAGTAGCCGTACGCCGACGTGGCGACGGGCGCATAGAGGTCGCGCACGCTGATCCGGCGCCCCCGGAGCAGGAAGTAGTCGGTGAACTGCACGGCGCACAGCGGGGCCAGCACGATCGCTCCCCACGATACGAATCTTCCGTAGTTCTCGTAGACCGTCGCCGGGAAGAACACCAACACCGCTGCCGGGCCCAGGATCACCAGCGCGAGCACCGGGAAGCTCGCCGTACGCAGCGCGGTGCCGCCGCCGCCCTTGAGTGCCACCATCGAGGCGTAGCCCTGCGAGAGGATCGCGGTGATGTTGGCCAGGCACACCACCACCAGGCAGCCCACGCCCAGCACGACACCGGCCAGCGGCACGAACCACTGCGTGGGCTCGTCGAGTTGCAGCGCCAGGGCGGCGAACACGCCGACCACGGCGGCGATCACGGATGCGGCGAAGACGCCGATCCAGTTCGGCCAGAACGCCGCTCGCGGACTCTTCGCCAGCCGCGCCAGATTACCGAGGTTGGGCCACCAGGCGAACCCACCCGCGAGGCTGAGTTCGATGGCGATCATGAAATTGCCGTGGGGGTCGTCGCTCACTCCACCCAGCGGCGTCATCGCCACCAGCTCGCCGTAGGAGTACCGCGAGAACACGATGACGAGCACGACGACCAGGATCGCGACGAGCAGCGGTGCGATGGCCCGGCAGACGGCCTCGACCGACACCGGTCCGCGGCACAGCACGACGAAGGACGTCACGATGGCGACGAGTCCGAGGATGCTCGCGGCGGCCCCGCTCTCCGACCAGCTGGTGCCCAGCGCCTGGTTGGCGACGGTCACCAGCCCGTGCCCGAACATGATGGCCAGCACCGCCGACCAGGCCGCCGCCAGCAGCGTCGAGGCCGCGACCATCACGATGCGGGCACCTCGCTCGCCGAACGTGGACCTGATGCCGACGAACTGCTCGATGCCGTACTTCACCGACGGCAGGCAGGGCGCCAGGGCCACCAGGAAGACGCTGACGCCGTAACCGATGACCAGCGTGGCGATGGCCTGCTCGACCCCCACGTAGTACGCGACGGCCGCGCCCTGCAGGAACGCCCACGTGGCCACCGCGAGGCCGACGTTGACGCCCGAATGCTGCCAGAAGTTCCAGATGCGCTCGTGCCGTAGCAGCGGGAGGTCGGTGAGGGTCGCATCGAAGCCACCCGGCGCCTCCTCGGACGACGGTCCCCCCGACTGCGCGGCGACCCGCTGGACGCGGGCCATCAGTAGGCCCACCAAACCAGGACGACGGTGACGATCACCAAGGTGAGCGCCGTCAACAGCACGTCGCGCAACGCCAGGTCACCACCGAGATGCATTGCCGCATCCGGTGACTCGAGCGCATCGAGACGATGGCGCAGCTGCTCTGCCAACACGTGGTCATCCATCGGTGGCACCTCATTCCTGATCGGCGGGCCAGTTTAGGGAAGTGTGTGGCCGCGATCACGTCTTGTCAACGGTGCGATCGACATCACCAAAAATAGTTGACTGGCGAGCCAGTTATTGTAGTGTCGGTCGCCATGGTGACCCGTGACACGCCGATCCGCGCCCTGCCGCCGCGCACCACCGTCGTGGTGGTCGGCGCCGGCTACGCCGGGCTGTCCACCGCCGTGACGCTGCGCGACCGTGGCGTCGACGTGCAGGTACTGGAGGCGTCGCACCGCCCCGGCGGCCGCGTGCTGTCCGAACGCCTCCCCGACGGCGTCGTCCTCGACCACGGCGGGCAGTGGGTGGGACCGCGGCAGCGCCACTTCCTGGCCGCCATCGAGCGCTTCGGCGGCACCACGTTCCCCACCCACGACACCGGGATGCACCTCGAACTCTGGGACGACGGCGTGGTGCGCCCCTTCCGCGGCTCCGGGCCCGACGGCGGCGCCGGGGTCTCGGCATACGACGCGGCCGTCGACCGAATCGACGCGCTCGCCGCCACGATCGACGTCGAAAACCCCACCGCCCACCTCGATCTCGCCGAATGGGACGGCCAAACCGTACAGTCCTACCTCGCCGCCGTCCCCGACGCCGACGCACGCACCCGGCTGGCCCTGTCGGTGCAGGGCGTCTGGACGGTCGAACCGCGCGACGTGTCACTGTTCCACTTCCTCTACTACGTCGCCGCGGCGGGCGGCTACGAACAGCTGATGGAGACCGTCGGCTGCGCGCAGGAACTCCGGATCGCCGGCGGCGCCCAATCCGTGGCGACCGCCATGGCCGCGCACCTCGGCGACCGCGTCCACGTCGACGCCGCAGCCCGGAACATCGTCCAGACCCCCGAGGGGGTCCGGGTGGTCACCGACCGCGGCACCGTCGAGGCCGCCCACGTCGTCGTCACCGCCTCCCCCGGCGCCGTCACCGGCATCGCCTTCGAGCCGCCGCTACCGCTGTCCCGCAGACGGTGGATCGAGCGCACCGTCATGGGCGACGTCGCCAAGGTGCACGCCGTCTACGACACCCCGTTCTGGCGCGCCGAGGGCCTGTCCGGCCAGGCGACGCTGTACGGGTCCCCCGACGTCGGCGTCGTGTTCGACAACTCCCCCGACGACGCGAGCGCTGGCGTGCTGGTCGCCTTCGTCTACGCCGATCGGCTCCGCCGCTGGCTGCAGCGCACCGAGGCCGACCGTCGCGGCGAGGTGCTGACCACGCTGCAGCGGCTGTTCGGGCCACGCGCCGGCTCGCCGCGGTACTACGCCGAAAAGGTCTGGCCGCACGATCGCTGGGCCTGCGGCGGCTACGCCGCCACCCCGGCACCCGGCGCGTGGTACGCGCACGGAGCACGGGGGTGGCGGACGCCGTCGGGACGCATCCACTGGGCCGGCACCGAAACGGCAACGCAATGGCAGGGTTACGTCGACGGCGCCATCTCGTCCGGCATCCGCGCCGCCGACGAGGTGCTGGCCGCGCTCGACGAATCGACCCCCCGATGACCTCACACCTCACCGGCGATCTGGCGGTCTTCACCGACCCCCGATCCATCGCCGTCGTCGGCGCCTCCGCCGACCCGGCCAAGTGGGGCTACTGGCTGGCCTCGGGTGCCCTGCACGGCAGCCACCGCCGCGACGTGCACCTGGTCAATCGCCGCGCCGACGAGGTACTCGGGCGACCCTGCTGGCCCAGCATCGCCGACCTACCGACCACCCCGGAATTGGTGGCGCTGTGCGTACCCGCCGCACACGTCGACGCCGTCGTCGACGACGGATTGCGCCGCGGCGTGCGCGGTTTCCTCGGCATCACCACCGGCGTCGCCGACGAGGCAGCACTCGCCCGCCGGATCACCGACGGCGGAGCGCGCCTCGTCGGGACCAACAGCCTCGGCATCTACGACGCCGAGACCGAGCTGCGGCTGATGTGGGGTCACATGACACCCGGGCCCATGGCGATCGTGTCGCAGAGCGGCCAACTCGGTTCCGAACTCGCCGAGCTCGGGGCCCGGCACGGTGTCGGCGTCTCCCGCTTCGTCTCCATCGGCAACCAATCCGACGTGCGCGCGCTCGACGTCCTCGCGGGCCTGGCCCGACACGATCGCACCCGTGTGGTCGCCGTCTACCTGGAGAGCTTCACCGACGGCGTCGCCCTCTTCGACGTGCTGGCCCGGTTGCGCGCCGCGGGCAAGCCCACCCTGTTGCTCACGGTGGGCGCCAGCGTGGCGGGCGCGCGGCTGGCCCGCTCGCACACCGGATCCCTCACGGCGCCCACCGACGTCGTCGACGCCGCCTGCCGACGCGCGGGCGTCATCCGGGTCGCCACCCCCGGCGAACTCATCGACGTCGCGCGGACCTGCCTGACGGCACCGGCGCCGCGAGGTCGGCGCGTCGCCGTCGTCGGCGACAGCGGCGGCCAATGCGGCATCGCCGCCGACGTCGCCACCACTCTCGGCGTCGACGTCGTCGCACTCTCCGACGATCTGAGCGCACGCCTCACCGAGGCGCTGCCCGCAGGCGCCGCCACCAGCAACCCCGTCGACCTCGCAGGCGCGGGCGAGCGCGATCTGCGCACCTACGCCGGCGTCACCGAGGTCCTACTGGCGTCGGGCGAGGTCGACGCCGTCGTGCTCACCGGGTATTTCGGCTGCTACGCGCGCGACAACCCCGACATGCACGCACTCGAAGAGGGTGTCGTCGCCGAGCTGGCGCGCTGCGCCCACGCCCACGGCCGTCCCGTCGTCGCCCACAGCATGGGCGCGGCCACGCCGATCGGCGACGCGATGTGGACTGCGGGCGTGCCGGTCTACGACCGGATCGAGGCCGCACTCGCCGGGCTGGCGGGGGCGGCGACACCCGCGGGCACCCCCCGCAGCGTCGACGCGCCATCGGCCGCCGTCCGCGTCCCGCTGCGGCCCGGATACTGGGCCGCCCGCCGGGCGCTCGGCGCCTGCGGCGTCGTCTTTCCCGAGGCCGTGGTCGTGCGCCACGTGCGCGACCTCGCCGCCGCGGCGCACCTGCGGTACCCCGTCGTCCTCAAGGCGGGCTGGCTGGCGCACAAGAGCGAACACGGTGGTGTCGCGACCCACATCGACGGACCCGACGCGCTCGCCGCCGCGTTCGCCGAGATGTCCGGCCGGCTCGGTGCCGGCGACTACGTCGTCGAGAGCCAGGACGTGCGTCCTCACGTCGTCGAGATCCTGGTGGGCGCACGCCGCGACCCGGACCTCGGGCCGATCGTCGTCGTCGGCGCCGGCGGCATCGAGACCGAGGTGCACGCCGACACCCGCGTGGCGATGGCACCCGTCGATGCCGCGGAGGCGGCAGCGATGCTGGCCGAACTACGCTGTGCCCCACTCCTTCGCGGCTGGCGCGGCCGTCCGGCCGTCGACGTCGACGCCGCCGCCCGCGTCGTCGCCGCGGTGTCGCGGCTCATCACTCATCGTGCCGACGTCGACGAGATCGAACTCAACCCCATCCGCGTGGGCCCCGACGGCGCGCTCGCCGTCGACGCCCTGATCTTCACCACCCCCCAGTACCCGACCGCCATTTCCGACCAGCAGGAGACCTCGTGACCACCTCGCACGCCACCCACGTCGACGCCTGGCCGCTGACCGACGAACAGCGCCAGATCGTCACGCTGTGCCATGACTTCGCCGCCAAGGAGATCCGACCCCGCGGACGCGAGGTGGACGAAGCCGACGTCGTGACGCCCGTCGACGTGTTCGCCAAGGCCGCCGACGTCGGCATCACCGACTTCATGATCGCGCAGGAGTACGGCGGCGGCGGCTTCACCGACGTGTTCACCCAGTGCCTGGTCCAGGAAGAGCTGTGCTGGGGGGATCCCGGGATCGGAAACCTGGTGTGCTCCAACGGCTTCTTCTCCGATCCGATCATGGTGCTGGGCACCGAGCAGCAGAAGCGGCAATGGTTGACGCCGCTCACCGGACCGGGCGCACCCATGACGGCCCTGGCGACCACCGAACCGGGGTCCGGTTCGGACGCGGCCTCCATCTCGACCACCGCGACGCGTGTCGCCGACGGCTATCGGCTGTCGGGACAGAAGGCGTGGATCTCGAACGCCGGCGCCGCCCAGTTCTACGTGGTGTTCGCCAAGACCGACCCGACACAGCGCTCGGGCGGCATCTCCGCCTTCCTGATGGACCGCGACACCGCCGGCATGTCGTTCGGCGCGCCCATGCGCAAGATGGGCCAGCGCGCCATCGTGTGCCGCGAGATCTTCTTCGACGACGTCTTCGTGCCCGAGGAGCACCGACTGGGCGGCGAAGGCCAGGGGTTCTACGGGCTGATGGGCACGTTCGACATCTCCCGCGTGGTGCTGGGCGCCGCCGCCGTCGGCGCCGCTCGGGCCGCCTACGAGTACGCGCTGGACTACGCCAGGACGCGAAAGCAGTTCGGCGTCACCATCATCGAGCACCAGGCCGTCGCGTTCCGGCTGGCGGAGATGGCCACCCGCATCGAAGCGGCCCGACTGCTGGTGCACCATGCCGCCCGGGTGATCGACGCAGGCGCACCCGCGCGCGGTCTGGCGGCCATGGCCAAGCTCACGGCCTCCGAGACCGCCATGTTCGTCACGCACGCCGCCGTGCAGACGTTGGGCGGCTGGGGCTACTCGCGCGAATACCCGGTGGAGCAGTGGATGCGCGACGCCAAGCTCGAGGAGATCGAAGAGGGCACGTCGGACATCATGAAGCTGGTGATCTCCCGCAACCTCTAACCACCGCCGGGCTTCGCGGGTAGGGCGATGAAGTCCTTGACGAACGTCTTGATGGTCCGCCGGACGGTGGCCAGATCGACGTCGGCAGACTCGACGACGAGCTGCACCGCCAGACCGTCCAGCATGCCGATGAGCATGTTGGCCAACGTCTTCGGGCGTCCGTGACGCGCGCTGCCCTCGGTCTGTGCCGCCTTGATCACGTCGGCGACCAGCGTGCGCCACTGACCGTAGAGACGGTCGTTGACCTCGCGCAGCGCAGGGTCGCGCGCGGCCTCCGCCCACAGCGCCAGCCACACCTTCCAAGCCCGACAGGACATTTCGTCGACGGGCAGGTAGGAGTCGACCAGGGCCAGCAACAAGTCGATGCTGCTCTTGCCCGACGTCAGCAGCTCCTCACGGCGCTGCAGTGACTCGGTGAGGTTGAACTCGAACGCCGCCGCCAGGACGGCGCGCTTGGACTCGAAGTAGTAGTGCACGGTGCCGGAGCTGACCCCGGCGACCGTGGCCACGTCGTTCAGCCGCAGTTGGGGAACGCCCACCCGGGCGATCACGTCGCACGCCGCGGTGAGAATCTGTCGGCGACGTTCGACCTCCACGCTGGGACGCGGCATGAGCTGGTCCTCTCCTCGCTTGGGCAGCGATCATACGGTGCGGTCGGATCGACCATGCCGGTCGAGGCCCCGGGGCTAAACTCGCGGCATCTGACCCGATGCTCAGCGAGGAGCGTAGCCATGGCCTCAGGAACGGACACGGACGCCGCCGCCCACCAGACCGACTTCGAACGGCAGGTCGCCGACGTCCAGCGGTACTTCGACAGCCCGCGCTTCGAGGGCATCGTGCGGCTCTACAGCGCCCGGCAGGTCGCCGAACAGCGCGGCACCATCGGAACCGATCATCGCGTGGCCCGTGAGGCGGCGACCGAGTTCTATCCGCACCTGCGTGAGCTGTTCGCGAAGAAGAAGAGCATCACCACGTTCGGGCCGTATTCGCCCGGGCAGGCCGTGGTGATGAAACGGATGGGCATCGAAGGCATCTACCTGGGCGGGTGGGCGACGTCGGCCAAGGGATCGATCAGCGAGGATCCGGGCCCGGACCTCGCGAGCTACCCGCTGAGCCAGGTCCCCGACGAGGCCGCCGGCTTGGTGCGGGCCCTGCTCACCGCCGACCGCAACCAGCACTACCTGCGAATGCAGATGACCGAGCAGCAGCGCGCCGCCACGCCCGCGGTGGATTACCGGCCGTTCATCATCGCCGACGCCGACACCGGCCACGGCGGTGATCCACACGTCCGCAACCTCATCCGGCGCTTCGTCGAGGCCGGCGTCCCCGGATACCACATCGAAGATCAGCGGCCCGGCACCAAGAAGTGCGGCCACCAGGGTGGCAAGGTCCTCGTACCGTCCGACGAACAACTCAAGCGGCTCAACACCGCCCGCTTCCAACTCGACGTCATGGGCGTGCCGGGCATCATCGTCGCCCGCACCGACGCCGAGGCGGCCAACCTCATCGACAGCCGTGCCGACGAACGCGACCAGCCGTTCCTGCTGGGAGCGACCAACCTCAAGATCCCGTCCTACAAGGCGTGCTTCCTGGCCATGATGCGCCGGTTCCACGAGCGGGGCGTCACCGAGATCAACGGGCACCTGCTCTACGCACTGCCCGACGGTGAGTACGCCGAGGCGGAGGCGTGGCTGCAACGCCAGGGGCTCATCGACGTCATCGACGGGGCGGCCGCGGAATGGCTCGACGGGCGGGCCGCATCGGTCGACGCCGTGTACGACGAGGTGGAGTCGACGTTCGTCGACGCATGGCAGGTGGATTCGGGGCTGCAAACCTATGCCGAAGCCGTCGCGGAGCTGCTCGAGTTCCGGGCCCGCGAGGGGGACGCCCCCGCGATGAGCGTCGCGCAGTGGCGGACGTTCGCCGAGCGGGCGCCGCTGTACACCGCGCGGGAGAAGGCCAGGGAACTGGGCGTCGACGTGGCGTGGGACTGCGAGCGGGCCAAGACGCCGGAGGGGTACTTCCAGGTGCGCGGCGGCATCCCGTACGCCATCGCCAAGTCGTTGGCGGCCGCGCCGTTCGCCGACATCCTGTGGATGGAGACCAAGACCGCGGATCTCGCCGACGCCAAGGAGTTCGCCGACGCGATCCACGCCGTGTACCCCGATCAGATGCTGGCGTACAACCTGTCGCCGTCGTTCAACTGGGATACCACCGGGATGACCGATGACGAGATGCGGGCGTTCCCGGAAGAACTCGGCAAGATGGGGTTCGTCTTCAACTTCATCACCTACGGCGGCCACCAGGTCGACGGCGTGGCGTGCGAGGAGTTCGCGACGTCGCTGCAGCAGGAGGGCATGCTGGCGCTGGCGCGGCTGCAACGCAAGATGCGGTTGGTCGAATCCCCCTACCGCACACCGCAAACCCTCGTCGGTGGACCGCGCAGCGATGCTGCGCTCGCCGCGTCGTCGGGGCGCACCGCCACCACCAAGGCCATGGGCAAGGGATCGACACAACATCAGCATCTGGTGCAGACCGAGGTGCCGCGCAAACTGCTGGAGGACTGGCTGGCCCTGTGGAGCGAGCACTACCAGCTGGGTGAGCAGCTGCGGGTGCAGCTGCGGCCGCGGCGTGCCGGTTCCGACGTCCTGGAACTCGGGATCTACGGCGACGGCGAGGAGAAGCTGGCCGACGTCGTCGTCGACCCCATCAAGGATCGTCATGGACGCAACATCCTGACGGTGCGCGACCAGAACACCTATGCCGAGAAGCTGCGCAAGAAGCGCCTGATGGACGTCATCCACCTGTGGCTGATCCACCGGTTCAAGCCGGAGATCGTCTACTACGTGACGCCCACCGAGGACAACATCTATCAGACCGAGAAGATTAAGTGTCACGGCATCTTCAGCGACGTGTATCAGGAGGTCGGCGAGATCATCGTGGCCGACGTCAATCAGCCGCGCATCGACGAACTGCTGGCCCCCGACCGCGAGGCGCTGCTGCGGCTGATCCGCAAGGAGGACTGAGCGGGGGCCGCGCGCCTCGGGTTTGGCGCCTGGGTTGGGCGCCTCGGGTCACGGGTCGCGGGCAGCGGGCAGCGGGCAGCGGGTCTCAAGCCTCGGTTCGCAGGCCCTGGTTCAGAAGCCTCGAGCCACGGGCCAACGGTCGCGGGCCAACGGTCGCGGGCCTCGGGTCTTGGGTCAGGCGCCGTGGGTCGCGGGATGCACCTCCAACCCGCTGCAGGCGGGCTGGTGGACGACGACCGCGTCATAGTCGATCTCGAGCGTGCCCGTGACTACACCACCTCGCTTCCGTGTGGCGGTTCGGGCCCGCCGGGGGCGGGTTCGCGGTGCGGGTGGTGTTCTGGCGCCCACGGATCGGCGATGTCGAAGTCGGCAACGACGTCGCGGCCCACGTCCACGTCCACCCGGGCACCCGCGTCGGCCTGCGCGCCCGCCTCGCTCCTTCCGACGGGGGTCTCCCCCGCTGATTCGCCTGCCGCGCAGCCGCTTTCCCCACCACCCGGCGGCGGGTGGAGTCGTTCGGGGTGGTGGTAGGTGTTCACCCGGGTTTGGCCGCGGTCCAGCAGCGGGGGCGGTAGCCATTCGACCTCGTGGCGCTCGTTCATCCGGGTGGTCCACCCGCCGGTCGTGCCGACCAGCCGATTGTCACCGCCACACGCCAGGGCGTTGTCGTTGACGTTGGTGTTCCCGCCATGGGCGAAGTCCTTGACCGCATGGTGCACCTGGCAGCCGTACGCCCCGACGGTGCAGCCGGGTTTGGTGCAGCCCCCGTCGCGGGTGATCAGCGCGAGGCGTTGCACGACGGTGGCGGTGCGGCGGGTCTGGAACAGGTCGAGGACCTTGCCGGTCGCATCGTCGAACAGCGTCAGGAACCCGGTGGTGGTGGATTGGGCGGCCAGCTGCAGCATCTCGCGGCGCGTCAGCACGGTCCCGCCGCCGGTCACCCCGACTCCGGCGCGCGACTCCAGATCGCTCAACGTGGTGCGAATCAGGATCGCCGTCGGAATCCCGTTGAGCCGACCCAGTTCACCCTTGGCCAGGGCCGTGCGGTGGAGGAACGCCAACGCGTCGTGACGGCGCTGGGCCAGGGTGCGGTCATCGGCGTCGATCTGCGCTTGGCTCGGTGTCCCCGACGTACAGGGCTCGTCGTCGGTGGGGTTGCACATCCCGGGGGCCGCGAACTTCGCCAACAGGACTTCCAGGGCGGCCCAGGCGGCGGCGGTCATCACGACCTTCACCGCGACGGTGCCATCGGCTCCCTGCTTCCCGACGGTCATGCCACGGCGACGCGCACCGTCCTTGTCGGTGGGTTCCGGCCCGTCTTGATCGAGGAGGTACAGCGCACGCGTGAGATCGGCGGCCAACTGATGCGGCGCCATCGACATCGCGGCCCGCGCCCACGCGACCTCCAACCCCGACCGCTACATCGGGTCGACGTGGCCGGGGACCTTGGCGACCGCGTCGCGGATCACGGTCACGTGATCGGCGTTGATCACCCCGTGCGCCACCGCGATCGCCGTCGCGGGCAACTTCGGCGGCATCGGCTGCCCGGTCAAGGATCGACGGGGCCCGAGGTCGGCAGCCACCGCGACGCGGCGCTTGGCTTCTCTGGGGTGCAGGTTCAGCCGGGTCTGCAACGCATCGGCAAGACTCTTGGCCCCCAACTGCGATGGCGGGGTATCGGCATCCAGGGAAGTGATCAGGCGGTGTTCGAGCGCGGGGATGCGGCAGCGGTGGGTCTCCAAGTCCGCGAGGAGTTCCACCCGCTCGGCGGCGTCGAGTGATTCGAGGTCGCAGGCGGCCAGCGCATCAACGGCGCCGCGCAACGCTGCCACCGCCTCTGACACCGCCCCCGCCCGCATTCTTCGAACATACATTCGAGGTCTGACATGTCCGCCGTCTCGCTTGCGGGATGGCGTCGATGGCTTCCACGGCCGTGAACGCCGCGGATCCGCGACCCCGGGCAATCGACACGACGCCCCCACCCCCGGGGATGTGGGGTGGGGGCCTCGAGTCCGGGGGGCGCCTACTTCTGGTCGGCACCGGTCAGGTGGGCGATGTAGGCGGGGCCGTGGTTGCCGTGCCAGCCCGGGCCCACCGTCGGCGCGGGGTGGGCGAACGTCTGCGGCGAGTACGAGTAGCCGTGGCCCGAGGGCGCCTCGCCCCCTACCGTGGCGGCGGTGGCGGTACCGGCCAGGCCGAGGGCCGCACCGCCCAGAATGCCGGCGGCGGCGACGGGCAGGGCGATGGTGGCGAGGATCTTGGTCATGACTTCTCCTGGGGGCGAGGGGTTTTGGTCTTCTCTACCGGGGTGTTCCGGCGATGACCCAATACTCCCGCCCACGACGCGCCCGCCATATCGACCGACCGGCCCCACCGGCGGATGAAACCTCGTTCCCCCGATCGGTGGACCCGAACACGCGATGCCCCACATGACGGGCCCCTCGACACGACGACGGGGCATCCACCCCAAGGGTGGATGCCCCGTACGCCGAGGGACTGGGTTCAGCGGCCGTTGCCGAAGGTGGCCTGCGGGGCGGGCACGGTCGCGGTCTGCTGGATGTCGTTGATCCACGTGTGGTGATCGATGCCGGCGCTGGCCGGGGCGGCCAGGCCCAACACCGCGGCGGCGAAACCGGTGGCGATGATGCCGGCGATGGTGGTCTTCGTCATGATCTCTGCTCCCTCTCGATGACCGCGTCCGCGGTGTCCTGCCACGTGTAACCCGCACGTCAACGCACCTATTTCGGATGGCAGTCATTGAGCGGCCCGTGGCAGGAATCGACCTGCCGACTGCCGTCAGGGTGGTGGCCGCGGCGGATCCACGGCCCTGGTGGCGACCACGACGACGAAACCCCCACCCCCGGGGATGTGGGGTGGGGGCCTCGAGGCCGGGGGTCCGGGGGCGCCTACTTCTGGTCGGCACCGGTCAGGTGGGCGATGTAGGCGGGGCCGTGGTTGCCGTGCCAGCCCGGGCCCACCGTCGGCGCGGGGTGGGCGAACGTCTGCGGCGAGTACGAGTAGCCGTGGCCCGAGGGCGCCTCGCCGGTGGCGGCGTTGGCGGCACCGGCCAGGCCCAGGGCCGCACCGCCCAGAATGCCAGCGGCGGCGACGGGCAGGGCGATGGTGGCGAGGATCTTGGTCATGACTTCTCCTGAGAGCGAGCGGTTTTCGAGTGGTCCGGCCGGCGTGTTCCGGCGATGACCCCATACTCCCGCCCACGACGCGCCGGCCATATCGACCGACCGGCCCCACCGGCGGATGAAACCTCGTTCCCCCGATCGGTGGACCCGGACGCGGTTCCGATTGCCGTGAGGGTCGTGATTCGCGCGGAGATCACGACCCTGACGGCAATCGAACGGTCGATGACCCGGATGACGGGCCCCTCGACACGACGACGGGGCACCCACCCCAAGGGTGGATGCCCCGTACGCCGAGGGTCCCGTGTTCCGAGGGTCCCGTGTTCCGAGGGTCCCGTGTGCCGAGGGACTGGGTTCAGCGGCCGTCGCCGAAGGTCGCCTGCGGGGCGGGCACGGTCGCGGTCTGCTGGATGTCGTTGATCCAGGTGTGGTGATCGATGCCCGCGCTGGCCGGGGCGGCCAGGCCCAACACCGCGGCGGCGAAACCGGTGGCGATGATGCCGGCGATGGTGGTCTTCTTCATGATCTCTGCTCCCTCTCGATGACCGCGTCCGCGGTGTCCTGCCACGTGTAACCGCCAGTTCAGGGCCGGCATTTCAGGTGGCAGTCATTGAGCGGTGCGTGGCAGGAATCGAGTGCGACGGCGATCACTCCGACGTACTGCCGGCGATGACCTCCGAGGCGAATCTGGCCCCGAGTCCGCTGGCCCTCTGGTCAACGGGCGGCGCGACGCGACGCCAGGCCCGCGGGCACGTACAGCACCGCGCCGACGGCCAGCAGAACCGCCCCGAACAGCCACACCTTCGCGTCCTGCTGCGTCAGCAGCAGCACGCACGACGCCGCCCCGAGTACCGGCACGACCGTCCACACCCGAAAGTGGTCGTGGGCCACCGCGTCGCGGCGCAAGACCAACGCCGCGACGTTGGTGGACAGGAACACGAACAACAGCAGCAGCACCACGGTCTCGGCGAGCGTGGACAGGTCGCCGACGAGCGTGAGGAGCATCGCCACCGCGGTGGTGGCAAGGATCGCGACCCACGGCGTGCGCCGCCGCGGCAGCACCCGGGCGAGTGCGGCCGGGAGCAGACGGTGTTCGGCCATCCCGTAGGCGAGCCGACTGGCCATGATCATCGTGAGCAACGCGCCGTTGGCCACCGCGACCAGAGCGATGGCGCTGAACGACCAGGGCGGCACCGACACCCCGGACGCCGCCACGACGTCGAGCAGCGGCCCCGACGAATCGACCAGTTCCTCCGGGGGCAACGCGGTCGCGCTGGCCACGCCGACGAGCGCGTACACCACACCGGCGGTGACGAGCGCCCCGAACAGCGCTCGCGGATACACCCGACTCGGATCGCGGATCTCCTCGGCGACGTTCGCCGACGTCTCGAACCCCACGAACGAGTAGTACGCGACGATCGCGCCGCCCAGGATCGCCAGCGCCGGCGACGTCCGCTCGGGGAACTCGACCGCCCGCCCCACGTCACCCCGTCCGCCGGACACCATCACCGCAACCACGACGACGACGATCAGCAGACCGGTCAACTCGATGACCGTCATCACGACGTTGCTCTTCACCGATTCGCTGATGCCCCGCGCGTTCAGGCAGGCGACGAGCGTCAGGAACACGATGGCGGCGGGCACCGGCGGGACGTCGACGAAGGTCGTCAAATAGTCTCCGGCGAACGCCAAGGCCAGCCCCGCCGCGCTGGTGACGCCGGCGGCGAGCATGCAGAACCCGACCAGGAACGAGATCTCCGGCCGCCCGAACGCGCGTTCGGCGAACACCGCGGCACCCCCGGCACGCGGGTACTTCGTGACGAGTTCGGCGTAGGAGCCCGCCGTGAGCAGCGCCAGCACCAACGCCACCAGCAACGGCGCCCACAGCGCCCCGCCGACGTCGCCGGCCAGCACCCCCATCAACGCATACACCCCTGCCCCGAGCACGTCACCCAGGATGAACAGGAACAGCAGCGGGCCGGTGATCTTGCGGTCGAGCCGGTCGGCGGGTTCGGATCCGGCGTCGCCGGCGCGTCGCGTGGCCTCCGACGTCATGTGGTCTCCCCTCTGGTCGAGCCCGCGGGTACCCCGCCTCGGCGCAGGTATGCAGTCACCACCTGGCTCGATGCCGCCGGTAGGGGCGGAGTGCAATAAGTGCAATAGTGGTCGTCGTGCACCCCGATCACCCCGCGGACCGAGCCGACGACGGCGCGCCGACCACGTTGACCACGCGCGTCGGCGCCGAGCAATTCGTTTCGCTAGTCAGCTTCAAGCGCAACGGCGATCCGGTGGCGGCACCGATGTGGGTGGCACCCGACGGCGACCGCCTGGTCATGTGGACCCCCGCCGACGCCTGGAAGGTCAAGCGCATTCGACGCAATCCGCACGTCACCGTCACCCCGTGCAGCCGCATGGGGAAGATCGCACCGGGCGCCCCGGTGCTCCACGGCTCGGCCGAGATCGTCACCGACGCCGCGCGCGTCGAGGACGTGCGTCAGCGGGTGAAACGCAAGTACGGCTTCGCCTTTCGCGTCATCACGCTGGTCGAGGCCATCATCGCCAGAGGGAACAAGGAGCGGGTGGCCGTCGTGATCACCCCGCAGGAAGCCGGATCGTGACGACGGCGGAGCGGCCCCGAGTCCTGATCATCGGCGGTGGGTTCGGCGGCCTGTTCTGCGCTCGGCGCCTGGGCTCGCTCGACGTCGACGTGACGCTGCTCGACAGGGCCGCGTGCCACGTGTTCCAGCCCCTGCTCTACCAGTGCGCGACGGGCACGTTGAGCATCGGCCAGATCTCACGGTCGCTGCGCGAGGAACTCGCCGAGCACCGCAACGTGACGACCCTGCTCGGCGAGGCCATCGAGCTGGACCCCACCGCGCGCCGCGTCATCGCGCGCCGCCCCTGCGAGTCGACGTTCACCCTCGACTACGACTACCTGGTGATCGCCGCCGGCATGCGCCAGTCCTACTTCGGGCGGGACGACTTCGCCCAATGGGCACCGGGGATGAAGACCCTCGACGACGCCCTGAGCATCCGGCGGCGCGTCTTCGGCGCGTTCGAGATCGCCGAAACCCTGCCGCCCGGGCCCGAGCGTGACGGTTGGCTGACGTTCGCCGTCGCGGGCGGCGGCCCGACGGGCGTCGAATTGGCCGGTCAAATCCGCGAACTCGCGACGCGCGCGCTGGCGCACGAGTTCCACAGCATCGAGCCGGAGGAGGCTCGCGTGCTGCTGTTCGACGGCGGCGACCGCGTGCTCAAGAGCTTCGCGCCCGCGCTCGCCGAGGGTGCCGCCGCCACGCTGCGGCGCCTCGGCGTCGAACTGCGGATGGGCGTGCACGTGACCGACGTGCGCAGCGACGGCGTGACGGTGACGCCGAAGTCCGGTGGCCCCGCCGAGGACCACGCGGCGCGCACGGTGTTGTGGACCGCGGGCGTCGAGGCGGTGCCGTTCGCCAGGCACGCCGCGGAGGTGCTCGGTGTCGACGCCGATCACGGTGGCCGCATGGCGGTGGGGCCCGATCTGGCGGTGGCCGGGCACCCGGAGGTCTTCGTCGTCGGCGACCTGGTGGGCCGCGACGGCCTGCCCGGGGTGGCCGAGAACGCGATGCAGGGCGGTCTGCACGTCGCGGCGGTCATCCGGCGCGACCTCGCCGGCAAGTCGCGGCGCGACTATCGGTACCGCGACCTCGGGTCGGCCGCCTACATCAGCCGCGGCCACGCCCTGCTGCAGGCGGGACCGGTCAAACTGAAGGGCGCGATCGGTTGGCTCGCTTGGGGTTTCATCCACATCGCGTTCCTCACCGGGGTGCGCAACCGCGTCAGCACCGTCGCGACGTGGCTGGCGACGATCGCGCGGGCGAACCGGACCGACCGGACGTTCATCCTCGGCTCGTCGGGACGCCCGGAGGAGCCGTACACGTGGTTGCCGCAGGCACCGCGCCAATCCGATCGCGATCAGAGCGCGTAGCGTACGCGGCACCCGGGCAGCAGGGATCGAATCCACGCCGGGCCCAACGAGCGAACCCGACCGCGGGTTCCGTCAGCCGAACGCGGCCATCCCGGCCACCGCGCAGGCCTCGTCGTCGGCCGCGCTGGCACCGCTGACACCCACGCCGCCGACCACCTCCCCGTCGACGCGCACGGGGACGCCGCCGCCGAAGATCACGAAGCGTCCGCCGCCGTTGGCCTGCAGTCCGTACAGTTCGCCGCCGGGTGCCGCCAGGCGGGCCAACTCGGACGTCGCGATGCGGTTGGCCACTGCGGTGTAGGCCTTGTCGACGGCCAACACCGGACCGGCGATCTCGGCACCGTCCATCCTGGCGAAGGCGACGAGGTTTCCGCCTGCGTCGACGACCGCCGCCGACACCGTCACGCCGCGGCGCGCCGCCTCCGCGTGTGCGGCCGCGACGATCCGGAGCGCCGTGGTCACGTCCAGTTGCACCGACCCAACATACGTGACCTGGTGCTCGCCGGTGGGGGCCGCGCACTCTGCCGATGCTGAGCGGATTCATAGCTGGTACTTACTTTGGCTAACGATGATGGATCGTGGATGGGCACCGGACACCCCTCGAGCCGGGACCATCCGAACCTGGAAGGAACCGATGATGAAGGCAAGCAAGGTCATCGCAGGACTGGCCGTCGCAGGAACGCTGACCGCGGGCGCTCTGGGCCTCGGCGCCGGCATCGCGTCGGCCGACCCCGGCCCCGGCCCGGGACCGGTCCCCGCCTGGGGCCCACCACCACCTCCCCCGCCCGGCCCCGGTGGTCCCGGTGGTCCCGGGCCCGGCTGGGGCCCGCCACCACCTCCGCCCGCCTGGGGCGGCCCGGGACCCGCCGGATGGGCGCCGCCACCTCCGCCTCCCCCTGGTGGCGGACCCATCCCCGGCGGCTGGAACGGTGGCTGGGAACCGCAGGGCGGCCTGTGCGTGTGGGTCGTGTGCGTGTGACCGCACGTCCCGTTGGATCCCGTCCCCGCCCCGCCCCGTACCCTGACCGCGGGGCGGGGACGAGAGACCTGGGAGCGTGACGATGGCCGCGAAGCGCGGACTTCTGCTGATGGGATGTGCGGTCGCGGTGGCGTCGGCACCGCTGGCGGTGGCAGCACCCGCCGCGGCGTCGACGTGCCCCAACGGCACCTCACCCACCCGGTGGGAGGGGGTCTGCGCCCAGGCGGGCTCCAGCGCGCCCGCGTTCTTGCCGCCGGGCTCCACCGCCCCGGGACCGGTGCAGGTGACGCCCGGCGACGTGCCGTCCGTCGGTGGCGTGCCCTGCACGCCCGAGCACTACGGCACCTGCCTGGCGATGCAGCAGAACGGCTAGCTGCGGTCCAGCAGATCGCGAAAGCCGCCCGCCGGCCGCACCGCCGCACCCAGCAGGCGCACCCGACGGGCCAGCTCGCCGTCCGACGTCACCACGACGACCTCGGCGGGGTCGGCCGCCGCGCCCACCAATCGCACGATCTCGTCGTCGGCGGAGTTCGGCGCCGCCGCAGGCGCCCACGCCACGTCGACGACGCCACCGTCGAGTGGGGTGAGCGGCGGCCGCTCCAACACCACGGTCACGGGCTCGCCGTGCTCCGAGGCCCACCGCGCGATCTGCTCGAGCAACCGGGCCGTGGCGCGTCCGCGATCGCGCCACCAGCCGTCCGGGCGTGACCCGACGACGTTCATGGCGTCCACGATCCAGCGCACCCCCCCCCCCCCCCC
>NZ_JBYVYK010000023.1:0-46094 GCF_058148405.1 Mycobacterium sp. DHQP2018-32-09
CGACCGGGCGCCCGCGCCGAGCTGGGTCCGGCCGAGCGGGCCGTCGCCGAGGTGGAGCGGCGCCTGGCGGCCGCACCCTTTCGCGCTCCCGAGGCCTACGAACTCTCCGAGCTCGGGCTCGGTGCGCGCGAGTTGGCGGCTGCCGTGCGTGCGGGCCGGCTGCTGCGGTTGGCCGATGGTCTGGTGGTGCTGCCGTCGGCGCCGGCGTTGGCCATGCGGACATTGGCCGCGCTGGAGCAGCCGTTCACCACCAGTGCCGCGCGTCAGGCGCTCGACACCACCCGGCGCGTGGTCATCCCGTTGCTGGAACACCTCGACGGCCGGGGCTGGACCCGCCGCATCGATGCCGGGCATCGCCAGGTGGTGCGCTGAGCGCGTGATCTGCGCCACGGTCGGGGCCGCCGATTCGCCGGGCAACCCTCCAGTAGGGGTAGGGTTTGCCGTTGGTGGCTGCCGCGCTTCGTGAATGGCGCCTGCATCTCCCGCTTTTCGCGCGCAACCGGCGCGCGTGACCCCGAACGGAGCACCCGTGCCCTCTGGCGCCGATCCATCCGACACGCAGTCGGTCCGCGCGACGCTGCGCTCCCCACGTCGGCTCAAGACCGAGGTCCTCGCCGGTCTGGTCGTGGCCTTGGCGCTCATCCCCGAGGCCATCTCCTTCTCGATCATCGCCGGCGTCGACCCGAGGGTGGGGCTGTTCGCGTCGTTCACCATGGCGGTCACCATCGCGATCGTCGGGGGACGGCCGGCGATGATCTCGGCCGCGACCGGAGCCGTCGCGCTGGTCGTGGCGCCCCTGGTCAAGAGCCACGGACTGGACTACCTCGTCGCCGCCGTCATCCTTGCGGGCATCATCCAGGTGGTCCTGGGCGCGCTCGGGGTCGCCAGGTTGATGCGCTTCATCCCTCGCAGCGTCATGGTCGGGTTCGTCAACGCGCTGGCCATCCTGATCTTCCTGGCGCAGCTGCCCCACCTGGTCGGCGTACCGTGGCTGGTTTACCCCATGGTGGCGTTCGGCGTCGTCGTCATCGCCGCGCTCCCGCGGCTCACCACTGCCGTCCCCGCACCGCTGGTGTCCATCGCCGTGCTGACCGCGGCGTGCCTGGCCGTGGGCTGGTCGGTGCCCGATGTCGGTGACCAGGGCGAACTTCCGTCGACACTGCCCGAGCTGATGATTCCCGACGTCCCCCTCACGATGCACACCCTTGCGGTGATCGCGCCCTACGCGCTGACGATGGCCATCGTGGGTCTGCTGGAGTCCCTGATGACCGCCAAGCTCGTCGACGACGTCACCGATACGCCCTCCAACAAGTCGCGTGAGTCGCTGGGGCAGGGCGTGGCGAACGTGGTCACCGGGTTCTTCGGGGGCATGGGCGGCTGCGCGATGATCGGACAGACCATGATCAACGTCAAGGTGTGCCGGGCGCGTACCCGCATCTCGACGTTCTTGGCGGGCGCGCTTCTCCTCGGCCTGGTGGTGGGGCTGGGCGATCTGGTTGCCAAGATTCCGATGGCCGCTCTGGTGGCGGTGATGATCATGGTGTCCGTCGCGACGTTCGACTGGCACAGCATCGCGCCGAAGACGTTGCGGCGCATGCCCAAGAGTGAGACCGCAGTGATGGTCGCGACCGTCGCCGTGACCGTGGCCACCGAGAACCTGGCCTACGGTGTCATCGTCGGCACGCTGACCGCGATGGTGCTGTTCGCCCGACGCGTGGCGCACGTGACCACGGTCAGCGTGGTGGACCAACCCGACCCGGACAGACGCGTGTACGCGGTGACGGGGGAGCTGTTCTTCGCATCGAGCAACGACCTGGTGTACCAATTCGACTACGCCGGCGACCCGCCCACCGTCGTCGTCGACCTGAGTGCCGCCCACGTCTGGGATGCCTCGACCGTCGCCGCTCTGGATGCGATCGCCACCAAGTACGCGGCCAAGGGCAAGACCGTCAGCTTCGTCGGGATGAACGCCGGCAGCGCCGATCGGCATCGTCAGCTGAGCGGCCGCTTGGCGTGAGCGAACACCAGCACCTGCAGATCGGTGAGGTGGCAGCGCGCACGCAGCTCTCGATCAAGACGATCCGGCATTACGACGACGTGGGGCTGGCGGTTCCCTCCGCGCGATCCTCGGGCGGGTTTCGGCTCTACACCGCAGGCGACGTGGAGCGGCTGCTGACCATCCGGAGGATGAAGCCACTCGGATTCAGCCTCGAACAGATGCGTGATCTCCTGGCCGCCCTCGACACGCTCGAGACGGGCTCCACCTCCGAGCGCGAAGAGGCCGTCGCCCACCTCGCGGCCTGCCGCGCCCAGGTCGACGAGGCGTGCCGGAAGCTGTCCGCCCAATTGGCCTACGCGCACGAATTGGCCGCCCAGCTCGCGGATTTCGTCGAGCGGGCGTGAGCCGGCCGGGGTGGGGTATAGCGTGGCCGTGAGCGGACTTCTCGGTTCCTAGGAGGACGATGTCAATCGCCACGTTGCTGGCCCCCGAACGCGCGGTCGCGCCGCCCGGCTGGAGCAGGTGGTTGGTTCCGCCCGCGGCGCTGTCGATCCACCTGGCGATCGGCAGCGTCTACTCCTGGAGCGTGTTCAAGCTGCCCCTGCAGGACGCCCTGGGAGTGTCGGGTGTCGTCAGCGCGCTGCCGTTCACGTTCGGCATCGTGATGCTCGGTCTGGCGGCGGCGATATTCGGGACGTCGGTGGATCGTCGCGGCCCGCGGTGGGCCATGGCGGTGTCCACCACGTGCTTCTGCTCTGGCCTGCTGATCTCGGCCTTGGCCGCGGCGCTTGGACAGATGTGGCTGGTCGTCCTCGGGTACGGCGTGATCGGCGGAATCGGGTTGGGCATCGGGTACATCTCGCCGGTGTCCACGCTGATGAAGTGGTTCCCCGATCGGCCGGGCATGGCGACCGGCTTCGCCATCATGGGTTTCGGGGGCGGCGCGCTGATCGCGTCGCCGTGGTCGTCGCAGTTGATGTCGTGGTTCGGCACCGATCAGACCGGTTTGGGCAAGACCTTTCTGGTGATGGGCCTCGTCTATGCCGTGTTCATGCTCGTGGGCGTGCTGTTGATCCGGACGCCGCCACCGGGCTGGCGGGTCGATGCCGTCGAGCAGCAGCACGGCGCGAGCGGTGGCCGCAGGCGGGCCGGACCGGACCGCACCGCCGACCAGGCCATCAAGACCCCGCAGTTCTGGTTGTTGTGGGTGGTGTTGTGCTTCAACGTGACCGCCGGAATCGGCGTGCTGGAGCGTGCTGCCCCGATCTACCGTGACTACTTTCCCGACGCGACGTCGGCAGATGCGCTCGTCGCGGCTGCGGCCGGGTTCGTGGCGGTGCTCTCGTTGGCCAACTCGGCGGGCCGCATCCTGTGGTCGACGCTCTCGGACGTGTTCGGCCGCAAGAACATGTACCGCATGTACCTCGGGGTGGGTGCGCTGCTGTACCTCGCACTGATCTTCGTGGCCGATTCCAGCAAGCCCGCGTTCCTCGTCGCGTGCATCCTGATCTTGTCGTACTACGGTGCGGGTTTCGCCACCGTCCCCGCATACCTGCGAGACCTGTTCGGTTACAAGCAGGTCGGCGCGATCCACGGCCGGCTGTTGACGGCGTGGTCGACGGCCGGTGTGCTGGGCCCGCTGATCGTCAACGCCATCGCCGACCACCAGATCGCCGCCGGCGTCGTGGGTCCCGCACGCTACACGTTGTCGTTCGCGATCATGATCGCGCTCCTGGTGATCGCGTTCGTGTGCAATGAGCTGATCAAGACGCCCCGTCCCCCGTCCGGTTCCGACGCCCCGTCGGTGGCCATGGCCAAGGAGGCATCGTGACCGAATCCGCGTCCCCCGCAGACCGACCCACGTCCCGCAACGTCACGCTGGGCGTCATCGGCTGGCTGTGGGTGGGGGTACCGTTCTGCTACGGGCTGGTGCAGCTGTTCCTGAAGATCCCGGCGCTGTTCAGCAATTGATCGCCGTCGGGCACCCCAATTCGGCCGCCACGGCCCGCATGGCGCTGACGGCGGCGTCGACGGTCAGCAGCGCATTGCCCGCGACGATGTGCAGCCCGTAGGCGTCCTCGAGCGCGACGAACGTCATCGCCAGCTGCTCGGTGTCCAGATTGGGCGTGAAGGAGCCATCGGCGATGCCGGCGTCGAGGATGTTTCGGTAGGTCTGCACCTGCAGCAGGTACATCTTCTGCACCAGTTCGTCGTGCAACGTGGAAGTGCCTGCCAGGAAGTCGAATTCGTACAACAGGCGCATCAGCGCGTCGTCGGGACCGGTCGGTAGGCCTGCGGTGATCGCCACGGCGAGCTGACCGGACGGACCGTCCGTGGCGGCGATCAGCTCGTCGCGCGCGTCACAGAAGCGGGCGACGCCCGCGGCGTGCACCTCGGCCAGCAGAGCGTCCAGATCCTCGTAGTAGTACAGCACCGTGCCACGGCTGAGTCCGGCCTGTGCTGCGACGTCGGTCAGCGACAACGAGCGCAGTCCGTGGGTGTGCACCGCGCTGATGGTCGCGTCGATGAGCGCCTGACGGCGAGCTCCCTGGTTCTTCGGTCGAGCCATGCGCTTGACAGTAATCGAGCGACCGTGTCAGGCTCGTCACCATTCTTCGACGCAAGTGTCGAAGAATCATGCGCCGACGAACGAGGCACTCTTGGACACCCTGATCACCAATGCCCGGGTCCGCACCTTCGACTCGGGTCGCCCCTGGGCCGAGGCGGTGGGCATCACGGCAGGCCGGATCGCCTACGTCGGCCCAGCTGCCGATGCACCCGCGGCCAACCGTCGCGTCGACGCGGGAGGACGACTGGTGACGCCCGGCGTCATCGACAGTCACAACCACCTGCTGTTGGGCTTCGACGAGGACGCGGTATCGCTCGAAGGTGCGCACGACCTCGCCGAGGTGCGTCGGCGCATCACCGAATTCGCAACGCGAAGAACCGATCTCAGCTGGATCTGCGCCGAGAACGCGGTGTACTCGGTGGTTCAGGGCCGCCGCCCCAACGCCGACGACCTGGAGGGCATCACCGACCGCCCCATCTTCGTCACGACCTACGACCAACACTCCGTGTGGCTGAATCGGCCCGCCCTGGCAGCGCTCGGCGTCGCCGACGGCCGGGACGTGGCATGGGGCAAGCCGGAACGCGTCGACGGCACGGGCGAGGCCACGGGATGGGTGACCGACTTCTACACCAGCGCCATGACCGCGGCGGGATTGGCCGCGCTGCAGGCCGACATCCCGATGTACTCGCCGGATCGGCGATACCGCAAACTGTGCTCGAGCATGCGCATGGCCACGGCGCTGGGCATCACCACGGTGGTGGAGCCGCAGGTGCCGCTCGCCGAACTCCCGCTGTTCGAAAGGGCCCTCGCCGAGGGAGTTCTGACGTCCCGGGTCATCGCCGCGCTGTTCCACCCGGTGGGTGCCGACGGCGACTTCCGACGCCGCCTGCGGTCCGCCGTCGACGAACGTCCGGACCACCCGATGCTCGTGCTGGGTCCCATCAAGTTGTACGCCGACGACGTCATCGAACCCCACACGGCACTCATGCTGGACGACTATGCGAACCGACCGGGCGTGCGAGGTCGACCGAGCCATCCCGGCCGCGAACTCGTCGGCATCATCACCGAACTCGACCGCCTGGGCCTGCAGACCCACACGCACGCCACCGGTGACGCCGGAATCCGTCTCACGCTGGACGCCATCGAGCACGCCGGGCACGCCAACCGCACGCGCGACCGCAGACATGGCATCGTGCACGTCGAATGCGTGCATCCCGACGACGTGCCGCGGTTCGCTCGGCTCGGGGTGACGGCGGCGATGCAACCGCGGCACTGCTCACCGGATCTCGTGGCGGGCACCTGGATGGACAACGTCGGCGAACATCGCTGGAGCCAGGCCTGGCGGTTCCGCAGCCTGCTGGAATCGGGTGCGACGGTGGCGTTTTCCAGCGACTGGCAAGTGGGTGAGATGGACCCGCTCGTCGGTCTCTACACGGCGGCCACGAGGGCCACTCTCGACGGCAGTGCCGCCTGGACCACCGACGAATGCGTCGATCTGGACACGGCACTGGCGGGCTACACCGTGCACGGTGCGCGGGCCTGGCACCTCGAGGATCGGCGGGGGTCGCTACGGTCGGGAATGCAGGCCGACGTGGTGGTGTGGTCCGACGACCTCTACCGCCATGCCGACGCCCCCGACGAACTGTTGGATCAGCACGCGGAGCTGACGATCGTCGACGGTGAGGTGGCGCATTCGACGGGCGCGATCCACGATCGCGTGGGTGCCGATTCCGCCGAGGATCCGGTGACGTCGGGTACCGCGACGGCCCACGTGCACTGCCACTGATCTGGCCGAGCTCAGGCGGCGGTAGCGGCGCGCTCGACGTCGAGGAGTTGGGCGCCACGCCGCTCGGCGTCGTAGGCGGCGCGGCCACCGCGCAGCCCGAACAGACGCTTGGACACCAGAAGGTAGACCACCGCCGCCACGTTGATCACGAACGTCACCACCCGGGTGACCGTGATGCCGTGACTGAGGTCGTAGATCTCCAGCGGCAGGAAGACCGACGTGGCGATGACGGCGAAGTACTCGCCCCAGCGTTCGAGCAGCCACAGACCCACGGCTTCGACGAGTTCGAGCAGCGCGTACGCGCTCAGCGCCACGACGATGAGCGCCAACGTCTCCGGTTTGGCGGCGAGCGCCCGCTGCACCTCGTGCAGGAACGTCATCTGGTCGATGCGGAACCCGGACGCACGCAGCAGTGGGACGTCGCGATCGAACGCCTGCTGGAGGGACACCTGTGCGCCCCGGAACGTCCACACACCCCACGCCGCGAGGGCCAGCAGCAGTGCCCGCAACAGCCGCTCCACCGCGAGCGCGCGCACGATGAACACCTGGCGGAGCGCCTTGCCACGCAGGATCAGCGGCGCGTCGTCGGCGTGGCCGGTGCCCATCGGCGCACCAAGCGCGAAGTCTCCGCACCGCAGGCAGCGCCACACCTCGCCGAGCCCCGTCGTCCCGTGCAGCCGGTCGGCGAGCCGCTGGTCGTCGGGCGCGTAGGTGACGTGTCCGCCGAATGCACAGGTGAGTAGCTCCCAGTGCCGGCCGATCCGACGCTCCCGCATGACGAGACCTCCCTCTCGAACCACCGTCGCGGCTGGCGACGACACGATGCTACGGCCTGGGAGGGCTCGCTACGCGGTGGCGCCGAGCGGCCATGGCGCTGCCAAAGTGCGGCAGGCACTCGGTTTCCCGCGCCACGTCGACGCCGACGGACGCCCGACGGGGGTTTGCCAATTCCGACCGACCCGCGAATCCGTGGCCTAGGGTGGGCACCGTGTCAGCCAAGGAAGCGGAGGGTCGAGGCTGCACGGGCGTGCGGAGTGGAGCGTGCAGCGACTGATCGAGGCCTTGACGGCATCCCTGGACCCGGTCTCGCTGACACGGCGAGCCACCGAACAGATCCTGCTGTTCACACCGTCGGCCTCGGGCGCCGCGATCAGTCTGCGAGACCCCGACGCCGACGATCGCGTCGTCGTCGTCTCGGCGCACGGGATCCTCGGCACGCTGCTGGGCCAGACGTTGCCTCGGGCGAACACCTTGCAGGACTCGGCGATGGTGACCAAGACCCGCCAGGTGTCCCAGGACGTGCTGATCGACGAACGGGTGCCCTCACAGTCGAAGTCGCTGGCTGCCCGGTTCGGCGTCCGGTCGTGGGTGGCGATTCCTCTGATACACAACGACGTAGCGATCGGCGTGATGACGGTGGTCGCGTCGGAAGCGCACTGTTTCGATCCGGTCACCGTCGAGGCCATTGCGTCGATGAGCAGTTTCGTGGGGGCGCTGATGCGCTCTCAGACCGAGTTGGCAGACCTCTTCGACGCGCTTCACGCCCAGCATGCCGACGGGCGACACCGAACCGCCGCGACGACGAGGTTCGTTGCGACGCTGCTGTATCCGGACCACGCCGTCGACGACCGTCGGCAGCACCGTCTCGATCACCTGTTCAGCGAGGGATGCCTGCGTCCGGTGTTCCAGCCCATCGTCGAGTTGAGCACCGGCCGGGTCGTCGCCGTCGAAGGTCTGGCCCGGTTCCCCGGGGCGCCAGAGCGCAGCGTGGCGCAGTGGTTCGAGGCAGCGCGCCGGCATGGCCGCAACGTCGATCTGGAGCTCCACGCCGCCAATGCCATCCTCGATGCCAGTCGCGCGTTGCCCCGCGACCTGCCCGTCACCATCAACTTCAGCCCGTTCACGGCGTCGGACTCCGCAGCACAGGACCTGTTGCTGAGGGCGAATCGTCCACTGAGCCTCGAACTCACCGAGCACGAGCCGTTCCCGGATGGTCTCGGTGCGGCGTTGGAGCCCCTGCGAGCCAACGGCATCCGGGTGGCCGTCGACGATGCTGGGGCGGGGTACGCGAGCTTTCTGCAGATCCTGCGCATCAAGCCTGACACGATCAAGATCGATGCAGAGTTCACCACGGCCATCGAGACCGACCCCGCCCGACGCGCGTTGACCATGGCCATCGTGGAACTCGCGCGCGAGATCGACGCCGTCACCGTCGCCGAGGCCATCGAGACCGAGGAGCAATTGCGCGCCGTGACCACCATGGGCGTCACCCACGGGCAGGGATACTTCCTGGGCCGTCCGGCTCCGGTGGCGACGTGTCTGGACTCGCTGCGCACCGGGAAGGTCCGGCGCTAGTGCCATCCCGGGCCTCGTGACCAGGTGCCGAATCTCCGGCTCGTCCCAGCTCAGTGCCCTAGGGTGGGCGCGTGTCGGTGGATGAGACGACGGCCTCGGCGCTCCGCGGGGACGAGGGCAGGCCTGACGTGAGCGGGCGCGTCGCTGCGGGCGTGGACAGCTCGTTGCTGCAGTGCGGCTTGCGTGTGCTGCTCCTCGGTTTCCTGCTGACGACCCTGATCCTCGAACCGCCACGAAACGACCTGTGGATCTGCGTGAGCGGCCTCGTCGTCTATGCGGTGCTCGTCGGTGGCTGGAGCGCGTGGGCGTTGCGCCCGTCCGTTCACGACCTTCCGGCGAGCACGGTGGACCGCGTCACGCTGGTGATGCTGGGCATCGACATCGCGGGTGTCGGCGTCCTGGCGGTCTTCACCGGGCTGACGTCGCAGGAGGATTGGACGTCGGACGTCCTCCGTACGGGGCTGTTCCTCATCCCGCTGATCGCCGCTGCGCAGCTGAGTCCGCGCGTCAGCACCCAGGTCGCCGCCCCGACGGTCGCGGCGCTGGTGGTCGTCAGCTGGATCACGAAGTCCGCGAACCAGGAACCGTGGCCATCCATCATCCTGAGTGCAGCCATCCTGGCCGTGCTCGCCGCAGGCTCGGTGGCCCTGTCGCGGATCCAACGTGCCAGGGTCGACATGATCGAGGACCTCGCTCGGCAACGCTCGCAGCTGCTGCAGGAACTGTTGGTCCTCGAGAAGCACGAGCGGCAGGAACTCGCCGAACGGGTGCACGACGGTGCGCTGCAATACGTCATCGTGGCTCGGCAGGACATGGAGGACGTGCGCGCCGGCGACGACCAGTCGATTCCGCGGGTCGAGACCGCCCTGAGCGAGGCCACTCGACTGCTGCGCGACGTCGCTCGGGAGCTGCATCCGGAAGTCCTTGCGCGCCTGGGGGTCAAGGCGGCGCTGCTGCAACTGGCGACGGTGCTCAACGAGCGCCCCGGACTGCGGGTCGAGGTGGACGCCGGCGAATGGACCGACGGCGGGAACGGCGACGTCGACTACGTCCTGTTCAGTGCCGCCCGGGAACTCCTCACGAACGCGGTGAAACACGCGCGGGCGCAGGTCATCACCGTTCGACTCCGGCGCTGCGGCAACGACGTCGAACTGGTAGTCGCCGACGACGGTGTCGGCATCTCGCAGGACGTCGTCGCGCAGCGTCAACGGGAGGGCCATCTCGGCCTGTCGTCCATCCGCACGAAGATCTCGGCGGCAGGGGGCCGGTTCGACATCGGTGCCGCCTCGCCGGGGACCAGGATGGCGATTCGCATTCCGGCAGCGTGAGTTCGCCGCCCCTCACGGGCTCGAGCGGTCCGCGACGGCTGGCTCAGCCCGCCTCGTTGGCGTCGCCGGGGTGCGGCACGTTGTCGTCGTCGACGTAGGCCGCGCGATCGGTGTCGGCGTCGTCGTGATCGCGCGGTCCGTCGTTGCTTCCGTGCGACTCGACGGCGTCGGCGGCGTCACTCGGCATCGTCATCTTCGGGTCCTCCTCGTCCACCGACGGGTCCGTCCCGGCGGGCTGTTCGTCGTCGTGCGGATGCCCATTTCCGGGCGGCTCGAACCGGGTGGCTGGAACCGGGCGGCTCCGTCGTACCGGCCACGGGCCCGTGGGAGGCGACGACCGTCCGGTACACGACGAACGCGCTCAGGACAACCCCCTTCGGGACGGTCGGCGGCGCCCTTCGCCGGCCGCCGGGAGGAGGTCGGCGTGGGGTGCGACGGGCGAGGCTGGCACTACCCGACCTCGAGGAGTCCGATGATCTCGCGCCGAAGAGCGCTCGTCAGTGCCGCAGTCCTGCCGTTCGCGTTGTCAGCCGCCGGCAGCGTGGGGAGCCGACCTGCCGACGTTCCCGACGTGGGCGCGAGCCGCCCCCTGCCGGTCCCGCGGCTGGACACCGGTGTCGTCGACCGCGACGGCGTCCGTCGTTTCGCCGTGACCGCGCGTGCCGGGACGACGGAGGTGGTGGCCGGCGTGCAGACGCCCACGTGGGGATACGACGGATCCATCTTGGGTCCGACGTTGCGCGCCCGACGGGGCGACGTCGTCGCGGTGGACGTCACGAATGCGTTGCCGGAGGCGACCACCGTGCACTGGCATGGGATGCGGGTACCTGCGATGTTCGACGGTGGGCCGCATCAGGCGATCGAACCCGGCGCCACGTGGTCGCCGCGATGGCCCGTCGACCAGCCCGCCGCCACCCTGTGGTACCACCCACATCCGCACGGTGCCACTCAACGACACGTCTATCGGGGTCTGGCCGGGTTCTTCCTCGTGGACGACGGTGCCTCCGGAACGCTCGATCTGCCAGAGCGGTACGGCATCGACGACGTTCCGCTCGTCATCCAGGATCGTCGCCTGCGGGCCGACGGCACCCTGGACGAAACCGACGACTCCGCATTCGGTGTGCTCGGCGACGTGGTCACCGTCAACGGGATGCACGACGTGTACTTCGACGTGCGCACCGAGAGGGTCCGCTTTCGCATCCTCAACGGCAGTGCGAGCAGACTGTTCAACCTGGCTCGATCCGACGGCGCGCCGTTCGAGCTGATCGCCACGGATGGCGGGCTGCTCGAGCGTCCCGCGAGGCTCGACCGTCTGCTGCTGAGCCCGGGGGAGCGGGCCGAGATCGTGCTCGACGTCCGGCCGTCCCAGACGCTGTCGCTGTTGGCCTTGCCGATCGAGCGGCAGGCGGGCATCTCAGACCCGTCGAAGTTCGGGTTCGACGACTCGTTCACGATCCTCGAATTGCGCACGGCACAGGCACTCTCGCGGTCGCCAGCCCCTTCACGGACGCTCGCGACGGTCGAGCCCGTGGTGGCGGCAGGCGTTCAGCCGCAACGAACCTTCACCTTGCGGTGGTACATGATCAACGGGCGCCGCATGGATCCCGGTCGCATCGACATGACGATCCCCGCGGGCAGTGTGGAGGTGTGGTCGGTGCGCAACGCCGACGACTGGCCGCACAACTTCCACGTGCACGACGTGCAGTTCCAGGTGGTGAGCATCGACGGGCAGGTTCCACCAGCCGAATTGGCGGGCTGGAAGGACACCGTCTACACCCCGCCGGGCCGCACCTACCATCTGGCCATGCGGTTCTCCGGTCAGGGTGACCCCTTCCACCCGTACATGTTCCACTGCCATCTGCTGCATCACGAGGATCAGGGGATGATGGGGCAGTTCCTGGTCCTGGAACCGGGGCAATCACCGCAGCCGATGGTCGTGAACCCGGGCATGGGTGCCGGGACGGCGGACTCATCAGGGCCGCAGGGACATTCGGGCCATGGTTAGGTCGATCTCAGCGGTCGAGCATCTCGGCGCCGTACACGGCGAGCCGGATCCGGTTGCCGGTGCCGGTCTTGTCCAGCAGGCTCGCGACGTGTGACTTGACCGTGCTGACACCCAGGTGCAGCCGATCGGCGATCTCCTGGTTGCCCTGCCCGTCCACGACCAGGCGCAGTACCTCGCGTTCGCGCACGGTGAGTTCGACCACCGGCCTCGCAGGGGCCCGTTCGGCGCGGGTCCGGACCGCCCGATCGAGCAGGCGCCGCAACAGCGCCGGGGAGAACATCAGGTCACCGTCGACCGTCCGACGGATGGCGTCCAACAGCACCGTGGGCGCGGTGTCCTTGACGAGGTAGCCCGCGGCGCCGGCAGCCAGGGCCGGGTAGAGGTGCTCGTCGTCGTCGAACGTGGTCAGCACCAGGATCTTGGCGCGCGGCGACGACGCGGCGATCTGTTGGGTTGCCACGATGCCGTCGACACCGGGCATCCTCAGGTCCATCAGCACGACGTCCGGTGTCAGTTCGGCGTGCAACCGCACCGCGGCGGCACCGTCGGCGGCCTCGCCGACGACGGTGATGTCGTCGGTGTCCTCGATCAGCATGCGCAGGCCCGCTCGCACCAGGCGCTGATCGTCGGCCACGACCACCGTGATCATGACGCGCCCCCGTCTCTCGCCACGCCGGGGAGCCACGCCCGGAGCACCCATCGGCTGCCCTCGGCGCCCGCGTCGAACGTGCCGCCGGCCAGTTCGCTTCGTTCCCGCATGCCGACGATGCCGTATCCCGTGCGCGTCTTGCCGTGATGTCCGCTCGTCACCCGGATCTCGACACCGGACTCGTGCGTTCCGACCGTCACGTGCACGGGCACGTCGGGGTCGGCGTGTTTCATCACGTTCGTCAGCGCCTCCTGCGCCAGTCGCAGCAGGGTGAGGCGTCCGACCGCGTCGAGGTTCGCGTCCGCACGATCGACGTGTGCGTCCACCTCGAAACCTGCGTTGCGTACCCTCGTGACGGCCGCCTGGATCTCCGAGAACAGGGCGTCGGCGTCGACCAGCGGCACGCTGCCCAGTATCGGGTCGCGCAGTACTGCCAGCAACGTGCGGATGTCGGCCAGCGCGGCGGCGGCGGTGTCGTGGACGTCGCCGAGGACGTCACCGAGGACGTCGCCGAGGACGTTGCCCACGCGCGGATCATGCCGCGCCACCACGTGTTCGGCGGCTGACACGCGCAGGATGATCGAGGACATGTGATGGGCAACGATGTCGTGGAGTTCTCGGGCCAACGCGGTGCGCTCGTCGCTGCGGGCACGTCGCTCGGCGGCGGCGGCCCGGTCGCGGGCCAAGTTGCGCTGCGCATCGAGGTAGAGGCCGAGCAGCAGAGGCAGCGCCACGACGGCGACGACCTGGACCACGGTGGACGCGCGTCCGATCGACGTGTCGTGACTGCCCGCTCGGCCCACGGCCACCGCCACGGCCCATCCCGCCGTGGCGATCCACGTAGCGGTGCCGCGCCCGGTGCGAGATACGAGGTCGACCAACGCCACGGCGCCGAGATACGGCACCAGACCCGAGACGCCCCAGGCGGGTTCGAGGAACATGGGCAGCGCACCGGCAGAGACGACCAGCGACGTGGCCAGTGGCCGGCGTCCGCCCAGCGCGAAGACGAGGCCGGTCGCGATCGCGAGCGCCCAATAGGCCGGCGGCACACGATAGTTGCCCGGGTAGGTGCTCGCCAACAGGGCGACGGGGATGAGCAGTAGGGGAAGCCAGCGCCACGATCGCGCCGCGACACCCCGCCACCCGTCGGTCACGCGTCGCCGTCGCGCAGGGAGCGGGTGACGGAGCGCAGCGTGTCGGAGAGCGCCGACCGCTCGTCCGCGGTCAGGTCGGCAGGCATGCGCCGTTCGACGGTGCGCACGGTGCGGTGGCCGCCTCTTTCGGCACGTCGCCCACGGAAGTCTCGAGATCGACCACGCCGCCGCCTCGAACCATGTCGGCATTCTGACACATGGCGGCGCGAGGGCGGGCGATCGTCGTCGCGCCCTGCGCCGGACCCTTCGGCCGCACGTTCACGTGCGCCGACCCCGACGGCCATCAACTCACGCTGTGACCGCGGTCGGCGCCTGCCCGCCGTGCGCCCGGCGGCGCCAGCACGCACACTGGACCCATGGCCGACCAGCGACACCGGACCGGAACCTGGTCGATCGACCTCTCCGACGACCTCCGCCACGACGCGGTGCATCAAAGCATCCACGACGCCCTTCGGGACAAGCTGGCTGCCACCGGTGAGACGTTGGCGCGGTTCGACTTCGGCCCGCCCCGCGTCGGCAGCACCGCCGGGACGCGCACCTACGACGTCATGTTCCGCACCGGCACACCGGATGCCATGTACGGGGAGACGCCGCCACCACCGCTCGACGCCTGAGGTCGCGCGGGGCGCCGCACCGGGAACGGCCGGGTCAGCCGCCGTCGGCACCTCCCGCGGCGGCCGACACCTCCGGTCGCCGTACGCGCGCCGGTCGCGTGCGGACGTTCTGCGGCCACCAGAACCACTTGCCCATCAGCGCGGCGATCGACGGGGTCATGAAGGACCGGATCACCAGCGTGTCCACCAGCAGCCCGAGCCCGATGGTCGTGCCCACCTGAGCCATGACCTTCAGATCGCTGATCGCAAAGGACATCATGGTGAACGCGAACACCAGCCCTGCCGAGGTGACCACGCTGCCGCTGCCGGCGATCGCCCGGATGATGCCGGTGTTCAGCCCGGCGTCGCGTTCCTCCTTGAACCGGGACACCAGGAGCAGGTTGTAGTCCGACCCCACCGCCAGCAGGATGATCACCGACATCGCCAGCACCAGCCAGTGCAGTTCGAGCCCGATGATGTGCTGCCACAGCAGGACCGCCAGTCCGAACGACGCGGCGAGGGACAGCACCACCGTGCCGACGATGACGAGGGCCGCCACGGCGGATCGGGTGATGATCAACATGATGATGAAGATCAGGCAGATCGCCGAGACCGCCGCGATGACGAGGTCGTAGTTGGATCCGTCGCGCATGTCCTTGTACGTCGCAGCGGTACCACCGAGGTAGATCTTGGAGGTCTCCAGCGGCGTGCCCTTGATCGCTTCGAACGCGGCGTTCTTGATCTCGTCGATGTGCGAGATGCCCTCGGGCGTCGCGGGATCGCCCTGGTGGGAGATGATGAACCGCACGGCCTTGCCGTCGGGTGAGACGAACTGCTTCAGGCCCCGCTTGAAGTCCGGATTGTCGAAGACCTCCGGCGGCAGATAGAACGAGTCGTCGATCTTGGATTCGTTGAAGGCCCGGCCGATCGCGTTGGGATCCGACTGCTGCCGATCCTGCAGGTCCTGCTGATCCTTCTGGGTCGCATAGTTCGTCATGATCTGATCGCGGTTGCGTTCCTGGCTGGCGATCTGCGGGGGGATCAACGACAGCAGCTTGGGCTGCAGGGCGTTGATCTTGTCGAGGCTCGCCGACGTCTGTCCCAGCAGGTCGGTCAGCTCGGAGATGCCGTCGAGCGCGTCGAACAGCGAGCGCAACGTCCAGCAGATCGGGATGTCGTAGCAGTGCGGCTCGAAGTAGAAGTAGCTGCGGATCGGACGGAAGAAGTCGTCGAAGTTCGCGATCTTGTCCCGCAGATCCTGGGTCACCACCACCGTCTTCTTCAGCAGGTCGGTCTGTTCCTGCTGCGCATTGGCGCTCTGCTGCTGCAGGGTCAGCTGCTCCTTGAGCACGTCGACCTGCCGCGAGATGTCCGCGGCCTGGGTCAACAGGTCGTTCGTGCGGGCCTCGGCGTAGGACTGGGTGAGCTTCTGGTTCACGCCTTGCTGGCCCACGATGTACGGAATCGACGATCCCTCGATCGGTGTCCCCAGCGGCCGGGTGATGGTCTGCACGCGCGCGATGCCGGGGATGTGGAAGACGTCCTTGGCGACGCGGTCGACGATCAGCATGTCCGCGGAGTTGCGCAGATCGTGGTCGGCGACCAGCATCAGCACCTCGGGGTTGAGCCGGGCCTGCGGAAAGTGCTTGGCCGCAACGTTGTAGCCGATGTTGGCCTCGACGTCGCCGGGCAGGTACTTCTTGTCGTCGTAGCTCGTCACGTAGGACGGCAGCGCGATGAGGCCCACCAGCGTCACGGCGAGCGACGCGAGCAGGATCGGACCGGGCCAGCGCACCACGGCCGTGCCGATGCGACGCCAGCCGCGGGTTTGGAGCGCCCGCTTCGGCTCCAGCAGGCCGAACCGCGAGGCGACGGTCATCAAGGCGGGCGCCAACGTCAGTGCCGCCATGGTCACCACGAACATGCCGATGGCCAGTGGGACACCGAGTGTCTGGAAGTACGGCAGGCGCGTGAAGTGCAGACACAGCGTGGCACCCGCGATCGTCAGACCCGACCCCAGGATGACGTGGCCGGTGCCGTGATACATGACGTAGAAGGCGTTCTCGCGGTCGTCACCCGCGCTGCGGGCCTCCTGGTAGCGGCCCACGAGGAAGATGGCGTAGTCGGTGGCCGCCGCGATCGCCAGTAGCGTCAGGAGGTTCACCGCGAACGTGGACAGCTCGATGATGTGGTGGTAGCCCAGGAAGGCGACCACGCCTCGGGCGACGGCCAATTCGAGCACCACGGTCAACAGCACCAGGAGGACTGTCACGATCGACCGGTAGACCAGCAGCAGCATCGTGATGATCACGACGAACGTCAGCGCGGTGACGAGTTGCAGGCTCTTGTCACCGGCGTGCTGTTGGTCGGAGTTGAGCGGTCCCGAACCCGTCACGTACACACGCAGACCCGGTGGCGGCGGGTTGTCGGCGACGATGTCGCGCACCGCTTCCACGGAGTCGTTCGCCAAGGTCTCGCCCTGGTTTCCTGCGATGTAGAGCTGCACGTAGGCCGAGAGGTTGTCGGCGCTCTGCGAGCCCGACGAGGTCAGCGGATCGCCCCAGAGATCTTGGATGTGCTGGATGTGAGTGGTGTCCCGCTCCAGGGCCTTGATCAGACCGTCGTAGTACTGATGTGCCTCTGCGCCAAGGGGTTTGTCGCTCTCCAACACGATCATCGCGGCACTGTTGGAGTCGTACTCGTGGAAGAGTTCGCCGACCAACTTGGTGGCCTGGAGCGAGGGGGCGTCGTTGGGGGTCAGTGACGTCGAGTTCGCCGCCCCCACCGTCTCCAACTGCGGCACGATGACGTTGAGGACGACCGTCAGAGCAATCCATCCCAGCAGGACCGGCACGCAGAACAGTCGCAGGAAGTGGGGGATCCGGGCGTGCGGCGGCGTGGTCGTGGTGCTGGGCGCGCTCACAGCGACTTCACCAGGCACGAGGTCTGAGCGTTGATGCCGTATGCCGTCTGCTGATCGCGCACCCCGTCGTCGACGAGGACACGGCAACTGATGGTGTCGCCCCCGCTCTGCGCGATGATGGTCGCGCTGGCCGACGGTTTGGTGGTGGTGAGGGTGATGGACCAGGGCAGTGCCGCGTCGTCGACGCGCTGCGGGCTGGCGTCGAGGTCGAGGTAGTTGATGGTCGCGATGGCGCCGGCGACCCCCGTGATCTCGTAGGTGACCACCTTCGGGTTGAAGGGTTCGGCGTCCTGGGCCAAACCTGCGCCGGGCCGGGTGATCTCGTTGTTCGAGCCGAAGAAGCCGTGCATGCGGTAGACCACCGTGACGGCGAGTGCGACCACGACGACGATGAGCAGCGGTATCCAGGCCCGCTTGATGATCCCGACCATCAAAGCCCCTATGTCTCGTCTGGCGTGTGCTGCGGGCGGCAGGAAGTCCACGACGACGCCCCGACAGCGCTAGCCACGAATTTGTTTAGCTGAGCGAACCTTAAGCGAGACCGTCACGTAGAGCAAGCCGATCGGCTAACTTCGGATTGACGTCCGGCTTGGGGCGGTGGGCCGTTAGTCTTTCGTCATCGTCGACCGGTTGACGACGCGAACGGCAGGGGAGAGGCGACCAGGATGGCGAGACCCACGGCGCCACGCGGCCTGGCGCGTACGCGCGTCCTGGACGCCGCCGTGGAACTCTTCGCCGAGCACGGGATCTACGGCACGTCGCTGCAGATGATCGCGGACCGCGTGGGCGTCACGAAGGCGGCGGTGTACTACCAATTCCGCTCGAAGGAGGAGATCGCCCTCGAGGTGCTGCGCCCGCTGATCGAAGACATGGCGCGCGTGGTGAAGATCGCCGAGGCCCTGCCGGATCCACGGCGCCGTCGCACGGTCGTCGTCAGCGGGCTCGTCGAGATGGTCGTGCGGTACCGCCGCCTCGCAGTGTTCTTCTACGGCGATCCGGCCATCGTCCACCTGATTCACGGCGAGCCGGAGTTCGCCGCGGTGGCCGACGCGGTGCGCGAGATGCTCGAGGGCCCCGACCGCGGCGCCACCGACCGGGTCGCGTATTCGGTGTTCTTCGCCGGCGTCTGCAAGGCGCCCGCGGACCCCGAGCTGGCCGACATCGACGACGCCGAGCTGCATCGCTGTCTGCTGGAGTTGTCCGGCCGACTCCTCGCGCCCCTGGGGGTCGAGCTGACGGGCTGACCCACCGTGTTTCGCGTCGTCTGCGGTGGCGTGCAGATCCGGGTGCTCGTTGCCGATACGGAACCGCCGCCCGGCACGCCGCCGTCGGCAACCGTCCGACCGGAGCGCAGAATGGCGACCATGCGAGTCACCATTCTGGGCACGGGCGCCATGGGCGCGGGCATGGCGCAGTCCCTGTTGCGGGAGGACGTCGAGGTCACGGTGTGGAACCGCACGTCCTCGCGGGCGGAACCGTTGGCCGACGAGGGCGCCGTCGTGGCTCTCGACCCGGTGGCGGCCGTCGTCGACGCCGACGTGGTGTTCGCCATGCTGTTCGACGCCGAGGCCACCGTGGCGGTGATGGAGACCGTGCTGCCGCACATGGCGTCGGGCGCGGTCTTCGTGCAGTGCGCGACCGTCGGCATCGACGGCGCCTCTCGGACGGCAACGTTGGCCGAGACCCACGGCGTCGCGTTCCTCGACTGTCCGGTACTCGGCACCAAGGCGCCCGCCGAACAGGGCGCGCTGGTCATGCTGGCATCCGGCGACCCGACCCTCCGCCAGCGTGTGCAGCCGGCGTTCGACGCCGTGGGCTCCAAGACCATCTGGGTGGGCGCCGAACCCGGGCTGGGGTCGAAGCTCAAGCTGGCGTGCAATGCGTGGATCGCGTCGCTGGCGGCGGCCGCCGGGCAGTCGTTGGCGCTCGCCCGCGGTCTCGGCGTCGACCAGCGGCTGGTGTTGGAGGCGTTGAACGGCTCGGCGGCCAACTCGCCGTACCTGCAGATGAAGGGCGCGGCGATCATCGAGGATTCCTTCGCGCCGCAGTTCAGCGTCGACGGGGTTCGCAAGGATGCCGGACTGATCCGTGATGCGCTCGCCGGCAACGGTGTGTCGACAACGCTGATCGACGGCGTGCGTGCGGCTTTCGACGCAGCCAGCGAAGCGGGCCACGGTGACGACGACATGGCCGCGGTCTACTTCGGGTTCTGAGGCCGGGCCGGATGCGCGCGCTGGTGATGGACCGGGTCGGGGGACCGCTCGACGTCAGGACGGTGCCGGACCCCGAACCGCCCGACGGAGGCGTGGTGGTGGCGGTGCACGCCACCGGGTTGTGCCGCAGCGACTGGCACGCCTGGGCGGGGCACGACGACGTGACGTTGCCGCACGTGCCGGGTCACGAACTCGCCGGGATCATCGCGGCAGTCGGGTCCGGGGTCCGGAGATGGCGGGTCGGCGACCGGGTGACCGTGCCGTTCGTGTCGGGGTGCGGTGCCTGCGAGTGGTGTCACGGCGGCAACGCCCAGGTGTGCCCTCGCCAGGAGCAACCCGGGTTCACCCATTGGGGCTCGTTCGCCGAGTACGTCGCGTTGCATGCCGCCGACACCAACCTGGTGGCCGTTCCCGAGTCCGTGTCCTTCGCTGCGGCTGCGAGCCTGGGCTGTCGATTCGCCACCGCTTACCGGGCACTGACCGGCCGCGCGCGGCTCCTCGAGGGGGAGTGGCTGACGGTGGTGGGGGCCGGCGGCGTGGGGCTGAGTGCCGTCATGATCGGCAAGGCGTTGGGCGCCAACGTGATCGCCGTCGACCGCACCGCCGCAGCGCTCGACGCGGCGCGCCGTCTCGGTGCCCATCACGTACTCGTCGCCGACGGCGGCGACGTCACCGGTGCGGTCCACGACATCACCGGCGGTGGAAGCCATGTCGCCGTCGACGCGGTGGGAACCGAGGTCACGTGCGCGACCGCCATCCACGGCCTCCGACGGCGCGGCCGTCACGTTCAGGTGGGCCTGCTCCCGCCTGTCGACGGCCACCCCCGGGTGCCGATGGACCGCGTGATCGCCTGGGAACTCGACGTGCTCGGCAGCCACGGGATGGCCGCGTCCGACTACGGGCCGATGCTGGCGATGATCGCGCGCGGCGAGCTGCGCCCCCAAGACCTCGTCGAACGCACCATCGGCCTGGGGGACGCCGCCGAGGCGTTACCCGTTCTCGACACCGCGTCGCCTGCGGGCATCACGATCGTCGACCCGCGACGGTGAGCACTCGAGCTGCCATCCGGGTGGCGACGGGGGCGTCAGACGACGTGGGTGGACTCCACGACCCTCGCAACGGCGTCATGCGTTGGCGCTGGGGGTGGCGGGCTGCTTCGCCGCGAAGGTGACGAGGGAGTAGTTGCCCGCCTGCCAGCCATTGAGAAAGGCTCCGATGGGAATGGCCAGGCCTTGGCCGATGTAGTCGCCGGTACGCGGGTTCGAGGCCGAGCTGTCGTTGACGTAGATGCGGCCGTTGGCGAGGTCGACCTGAGTCACCACCGCCGCGTGCGTCGTATCCGTGTAGCTGGCGTCCGGCCCGGGCACGTAGCCGAACGTGCTCCACACGACGGAGACCGGGTAGGAGACCATGGCGGCCTCACCTCTGGCCAAGGCGGCCTGCAGATCGCCGAGGGCTTGTTGGCCGTCGGCCTGCGTGGCGGTCTTCGCCGCGCCGGTTTGGGTGTTGCCGCCACCGTAGGTGGTCAACGTGGCGGTGACGTTGAAGTTCTTGTTGGCCAGGGCGACGGCGTCGACGAGGTAGGCGCCGCTTTCCGAGAAGTCCCCGAGATACATCTTCTGCCCAGGAATGAAGACGCTGTCGGAGGTGGCGGCGAGGTTGGACATCTGCTGCTCGGTGGGTGAGGTGGATTTCGTCGCCTGGCCGATGGCCATGGCGGTGGCGATCAGCTGGCAGTTGTAGTAGCTCTGCTTGACCCAGTAGCGCCTGCTGTCGGCGGCATTGCCATATTGTCCGTCGCCGGTGACGTTCACGTTGACCGTGGTCTCGGCGGTACCGGGCCTGGCCACCCCGATGTTCAGGGCCCAGTCGTGAACCACCTGGGCCAGCGAGCTGAACAACCCGAATGCGCCTGCGGCGGCGCCGTTGTCGGCTTCGACGGTGAAGGAGTCCCGCACGCCGGGTTGCACCAGTGTGGGGTCGGGGGTGTACGTGTAGTAGCCCGTGGCGGAGTCGAGGTCGACGGTGCCGTAACGGGGTGGGGTGGTCACGGTGTAGGTCACCGGGTAACCGTTGGAATTGTTGCCGATGATCCAGCCGCTGACCTGCTTGCCGGCGCCGTCCGGGAGGCTGGTGGTGTTGTAGACCGTCAGGGGCCGATTGAAGAAGACGTAGGCCAGCTGTCGGCTGAGATCGTCGGCGGCGGTGGGCGCCGGCGGCGTCGGGACGACACCGGATCCGGGGACGCCGTTGATGCCGCCGTTCCCGGCTTGACCAGGCGCGGCGATCGTCTGACCGTCCTGGCTCGCGCCCCCGTAGCCGCCGCCGCCAGACCATCCGCCGAAGCCGGCCGCCCCACCCCCGGCGCCGCCGTTCCCGCCGTTGCCGCCGGCTCCGCCGCTGCCGCCGCTGCCGGGATTGACGTCGGCATTGCCGCCTTGGCCGCCGCTACCGCCCTGGCCACCGGTTCCGCCCTGACCTGCGGGCCTGGTGTTGGTGGCGGCGCCGCCGTTGCCGGCATTGCCACCGGATCCGCCCGCCCCACCGACTCCACCGAGCCCGACGTCGGTGGTGTAGCCGCCGGTCGCGCCGTTGCCACCCGCACCACCGTTGCCGCCGCCGCCACCCGGCCGGCCGGGGCCGCTGTCTGCGCCGTTGCCGCCATTGCCGCCGTTGCCGCCGTTGCCGCCGGGTGCTCCCGGTTCCTCGGTCCAGGCGCCGTTGCCGCCGGATCCACCGTTGCCACCGGTGCCACCCCATCCGCTGTTGCCGATGACGCCGTTGGCCGCGATGAAGCCGAAGAAGGCACCGCGACCCGGGTCGCCGCCCACGCCGCCGACGCCGGCGTCGCCACCGTTGCCACCGTTGCCGCCTGACTGGCCGGCGCCGACGGTGGTGCTGACTGCGTTGACGCCGTTGCCGCCGAGTCCGCCGTAGCCACCCGTTCCGCCGCTGCCGCCGTCACCACCGAGGCCCAGGAGCAAGCTGCCGTTTCCACCACGACCGCCGGCCCCGCCCGGTCCGCCCGCAGCGCCGTCGGCACCGTCGGCACCCGGGGTCGCGCCGTTGGCGCCGCGAACCCCGGCTTGCCCACGCCCGCCGTCGCCGCCGCGGCCGCCCTTGCCGAACAGCGACACGATTCCGGTGCTGCCGCCGGCGCCGCCGTCACCGCCGCCGCTGCCCCCGGCACCGCCATCTCCGCCGTTGCCCATCCACAGACCGCCGCGACCACCCGCGCCGCCGTCGCCGCCGTGATCGCTGACCCCCGCCCACGGGGACTCGCCGCCCACACCGCCGTTGCCGCCGAGCGCGAACGTCGACAGCAGTCCGCCGTTGCCACCGTTGCCGCCCTGGCCGCCGAAACTGCCCGCACCGCCGGTGCCTCCGGCCCCTGCGATTCCCCAGACGGACATCAAGCCGGTGTCGCCGCCGTTGCCTCCGGCGCCGCCGGTCTGTCCGTTGAAGATGGCTGCCCCACCGGCGCCACCGATGCCTCCGATGCCCCACAGCCAGCCGCCACCGCCGCCGACACCGCCGTTGCCGCCGCGATGGTCACCCGTTGAGACACCGCCGTTGCCGCCGGCACCACCGCTGCCCAGCAGACCGGCCGATCCGCCGTTGCCGCCGCGGGCGCCCTGAACGGCCTCGGCGGCCGCGCCGCCGAATCCGCCGTTGCCGTAGATCATGCCGCCGCTGCCACCGTTGCCGCCGGCGCCGCCGTTGTAGAGCGCCAGGCCGGCCCCGCCGTTGCCGCCGTTGCCGAACAGCCCGGCATTGCCGCCGTTGCCGCCGCCCCACCCGTTACCGCCACCGCCGCCGAACAGGCCGCCGTTGCCGCCGGTACAGATCGTTGCGCAGGTGTCCGCCGTCCAGGAGTACCCCGTGCCGAAGAAGATGCCGCCGTTGGGCCGGGCCGCGGTGCCGTTGCCGATGAAGAACGCGACGAGGTCTTCCAACGTCGGCAGGTAGAACGGGGGCAGGCCGGGGATGACCGCCAGCGCCGCCTGCGGTGACGGGAGCGCAGCTGCCGCAACGACATTCGCCTGCGGTAGGCTGCTGGCCTGGGCCACCTGCGCCGCCACGTCGGGCTGTGCGGACGCCTGCGGCGACGACTCGGTGGTGACCGTCGCGGTCCGCGCGGCGACCTTGCCCGCCGACGTGGTGGCCGCCGACGTGGTGCCGTTTGCCGCGGTCTCGGCGGCACTCGTGGTCGTGGAGGGCGTCGTCGAGGTGTCGGACTTGGTGGTCTCGGTGGCCTTGGTCTCGGTGGTCTTGGTCTCGTTGGTCTTGGTCTCGGTGGTCTTGCTGCCCGAGTCCTTGGCGTCGGAGTCCTTGGCGTCGGAGCCCGTCGAGGTCTTGGTCTTCGAGGACCCCTTGGAATCGGCGTCTTTCGACCCGGAGTCCTTGGAGTCGGCGGCCCTGGTCGTCGAGGACTTGGCGGCGCCGCTCGTGCTCTTGCTGCCCGCGGCATTCTTCGTGCCGCCGGAGACGCTGGTCTTGGGTGCGTCGGCCTTCTTGGGGCCGGCGGACGTCGAGCCGGAACCTCCCGACGCGCTCGAACCCGACGACGAGCCGGAGTCCGAACTCGACGACGAACCGCCGTCGTCGGCAGCGGCCAGGCCGGCCTGCGGACCCAGGACCAGCAGGGCGCCCACACCGGCCGAGGCGGCGCCGAGCGTGAGCCAGCGACGAACTTCGAAGCCATCCGCGCGGCGGTGCTTGCCCCGCCCGCGGCCCCCCGGCTTCGCTGCGCCCAGCTCATACGTCGTCGCCATGACTCTTCCCCCCGGTCATCCGCCAGAAATTGACGCCCGAGATATTAATCGGGCGTCACAGATGCTAGGGGGCGTCGCCCGTTTGCGCCAGCAAATACCTCGATTCCGTCGAAGTACAGTCGGGGATTGGCTGCCCGGACGGCCACACACCAGGGGAGGAGAACTCCTTGGCCCGGCTCAAGTATGGCGTTCACACGTTGGGGCTGATCCGGTCGGGCAGACCCAGCAGTGATTTGCCGAGGATCTCATAGCCCACGGCGGCGTTCTGTCCTGCATGCCGGGCAATGACATTGGCGTCGCGCCACACCTGCTGCATGGGGCTCGACTCCGCGAAGCCTCCGGCGCCATACACGTCCGCGGCGGTGTTGATCGCCTCCAACGCATGGGTCATGGCGTAGCCACACTGCGCCCAGATCTGTGCTCGGACAGAGTAATGAGCCCGTGCTTGTCGACCCGCTCGGGCGTCCAGGACGTCTACTACGTGTTCGGCATGCAGGCGCGCGGTGTGCAACGCCAGGGTTGCCTGAGCAAGCTGCAATTGAACGCCCACCGAGTCGGCCTGGCGTGTGTAGACGGTGTGGTGCAGGGGTTTTTCCTGGGCCTTCTCGACAGCCAAAGTCACTGCGGCCACAACGGCATGATCTGGAAGATGTGGCGCGACGAGGGCAAGGACATGCCGTGGGCGTGCGCACTCGGCGTCAGCCCGGTTGCCTCGACTCAGGCAGCGTCCCGCATTCCAGCTTGGGTCGACGAATACGACATGGCCAGTGCGCTTCTGGGCGCACCCCTGGACATGGTGCAATGCGAAACCAGCGACATCTTGGTGCCCGCCGACGCAGAGATCGTCATCGAAGGCGTCATCGAATACGGAACCCAGGAACCCGAAGGACCCTTCGGCGAGTATCCCGGCTATCTGCCCGACGAGACAACACTCTTCCCACGGCAGAAGGTCACCTGCGTAACGTTCCGCGACAAACCGATACTGCCGATGTCCATTCCCGGGGTGCCGATCGACAATTGTCACGTCACCATGGGGTTCTTCATCTCGTCAGACTCAGTGGTCACCCTCCAGAAGGCGGGCTTGCCCATCATCGATGGCATGTATCTGTTCGAGGCCGCGATCTTGTGGTTCGTGATCCGCGTTCCCACGGATTGGCACGACAGGACCGGCTGGACGCTCGACTACTTCATGAATCGGCTGGGAAACGCCTTCTGGACTGATCACGTCGGTGACACCGTTACCAAGATACTTGTCGTCGACGAGGACATCGATCCCTCTGACGTGAGAAAAGTGGTGTGGGCGTTCGCCTCTCGAAATCATCCGACATTCACCACATACCTATTTCCCGAACTCAGGGCCTTCGGCGACGGCATCGAGTCTTACCACACGACACGCGAGCTCGCCGAGGACAAGGGGACCTCTCTCGTCATCTACGCCTGCCTGGAGAATGCCGACCGGATCGGGCGGCCACAGAAGCGGGTGATGTCCTTCGAGGAGAACTACCCCGAGCCCGTGAAGCAAAAGGTGCTCGGCAACTGGGCGCGCTGGGGCTTCGCCAGCACCGTAAAACCCATTGAGTGAGGGCCATATCGTCACCGTGACGAATTGCTCGCCGCCGATGGCTGGTCGACCGTCTGCCCAACAGGTCCGACGCCGAACAAGAGGGGGCCACATCGCCGGCCCGGTCTGCATCGGATGGGCAGAGCTGCGACCGACCGCACGGGCGGGTGCGGGGGAATAGGTGGCAACGCTCAGAGCTTCTGGGCTCGCCGAACCGGGGTCCGGAAGCGCCACCGCAGAATGGGACCGCGGATGGGATAGGACACGATGAAGCGCGATCCACCAAGGAAGCCGGAGCCGTCGCCTTAACGTCACAGTGACGAATAGGAAGCCAGCGGGAGCCAGCAGGGCTTCGAACTAGACGGGCCGTCAACGATCATGGCTCCGGTAAAACAGGAGCTTCGTCAACGATCCCAGGGCCGGCGGAACCAAAGTCGTCATGAACTCGAGCCGACCCGGGCCATGAGTTCGCCGATGGCCGATGACGTGTTTCGCCGACAAGCGACAGCGGCAGGGGCTTTGAGGCCGGACGGGGCCGTCGATGATCTCGCCCCGGCGAGGCCCGAGCTTGTCATGAACTCGAGCCCAGCCGGCCCTGGGATCGTCGATCGCCAATGGCGCGCTTTACCGATAAGCCACATTATGTCAACTGATAGTTGGTTTTTCGCATGTGATGCGAATACGTCTACTCCCGCACCTACCCCGCAATCAACCGACCACAGCACCACTAGAACAAACGCAGCCCACTAGTCGTCACAGCACTCGCAATCATCCGGAGCTGCAACAGCTCTGGTCGTCACCGGCGCCGCGCAGCAGGTGTCACCCTTCCAGGCGTTGATGCCCTCTTTGGTGGCAATGACGGCGATGACGAGCGCAGCAACCGGGTCAGCCCAGGACCAACCCAGAGTGCTGTTGAGGAGCAGTCCCACCAGCAGCACCGCCGACAGATAGGTGCACAGTAAAGTCTGCTTGGAGTCGGCAACCGCGGACAGCGATCCGAGTTCGCGCCCGGCGCGACGCTGCGCCCAGGACAGCACCGGCATCACGGCGAGGCTGACCCCAGCGAGCACGATGCCGATGATCGAATGATGGGCCTCCCCCACGCCGAGCAGTGACCGGGCCGCATCGACGGTCACGTAGAGGGCCAACCCGAAGAAGGAGAACGCGATGATGCGCAAGGCGACCTTCTCGCGAGCCTCGGGATCGGCTCCCGCGAACTGCCAGGCCACGGCCGCTGCGGAGGACACCTCGATCACCGAGTCCAAGCCGAATCCGATCAGCGCAGCCGAAGAGACCCGGGCACCCTCGGTGAGGGCTACTGCGGCCTCGATGACGTTGTAGCCGATCGTCGCCGCCACGAACCAGCGGATCCGACACGAAAGTAGTTGACGCCGTTGATCACTCAGGGTGGGGCGCACACTGGGCAGCCCAAGCTCGGAGGCCATCAGCAGGTGCATCCGTGTTCGGCGCAGCAGGACGGATCGACCGCGAGAACCAAACCCAGGAGATCATCCAGAGCATGCCCGATGCGCGAATCGGCCAGCTCATACCGGGTCCTACGACCCTCGGGCACCGCGACCACCAGCCCGCAACCACGCAGACAAGCCAGATGATTGGACATCGTCTGACGCGAGACCCCGATCGCCTCGGCCAAATCAGAGGGATGCTGCGGCGCCTTGCGCAACGTCAGCAAGATCTGCGTGCGAGTGGCGTCAGAGAGTGCATAGCCGAACCGGGCCAACGCATCGGTATGCACCAAGGTCACCACGCCGACGACGATACATCAAACGCTGTACTCAGAGGAAGCTGCATCCCGCCTAACCCTAGGAATACAACAGTTCTTGATAAGGCCGATATCCAGTGAACGTTGCGCACTACGGGCCGTTCAACGGACATGCCTTCCGGTCTCAATGCATCTGGCGGTTCTCGCAATCAACCTGGCGGTCGGCGATTGGCCTACTACCCCCGTTTTGGGCTCGCCCTCCCCGCCGGCTTGCTCGTCACCGTGAACGTGCCGATGCTCACCGCCCCAGCCGACGTCCCGGGGCGTGCGCTCGTGATCGCCTCCGGTGGTGACGCCGTCAGTCCATTCACGACGCCGGACGCCGTGCCGGAGTGGATCCCTCTCGCGACCCGCGCACCCACGGATGCGTAGGTCCCGGGTGGTCATCGCGCACACTGGGATGCGCAACGACGCGCAATGGAGGAACGGTGCCGGAAACCAACCCTGTGGCCGAGTTCGACTATGTCATCGTAGGAGCAGGCAGTGCGGGTTGCCTACTGGCCAATCGACTCAGCGCCAACCCCGAGCACCGAGTACTCCTGATCGAGGCCGGCGGCAAGGACGACTGGTTCTGGATCAAGGTCCCGGTGGGATACCTGTACACGATCGCCAATCCCCGCACCGACTGGTGCTTCACCACCGAGCCCGATCCGGGCCTGGCCGGCCGCAGCATCATCTACGCGCGCGGCCGCGTCATCGGCGGTTGCTCGTCGATCAACGCGATGATCCACATGCGCGGCCAGGCAAGCGATTACGAGCTGTGGGCGCAGGCAACCGGCGACGAGCGGTGGCTGTGGGGCGGCCCAGACGGCTCCGGGGAAACACTCCAGATCTACAAGGAGCTGGAGAACTACTTCGGCGGAGCCGACGAGTGGCACGGCCAGGACGGCGAGATCCGGGTCGAGCGACCACGCGTGCGCTGGAAGATCCTGGACGCCTGGCAGGCCGCTGCGGCTCAATCGGGCATCCAGCCCATCGAGGAGTTCAACCGTGGCGACAACTCGGGCAGCGCGTACTTCCACGTCAACCAACGGCGCGGCCGGCGATGGTCGATGGCGGATGCGTTCCTCCATCCCGTCAGCCATCGACCAAATCTGACCGTGTACACCAAGACCCAGGCGCTCCGAGTGCTGATGGACCACCAGGTCCGCGACGATCAGCGTCACGGCGCCTGGAAGAACGCGCAGCACCGCGCCACTGGCCTGCGGCTGCTCAAGGACGGCCAGCTGGTCGACGTCCGTGCCCGCCGCGAGGTGATCCTCAGTGCCGGGGCGATTGGTTCGCCTCATCTGCTGCAGGTCTCGGGTCTGGGCCCGGCCGACCTGCTTGCCCGGCACGACGTGCCGGTGGCCGTCGATCTGCCGGGGGTCGGCGAGAATCTGCAGGATCATCTGCAACTTCGCAGCGTCTACCGCGTCCAGAACGCCCGCACGGTCAACACGCTGTACCGGAACCTGATCACCCGGGCGGGCATGGGAATTCAGTATCTGGTCATGCGGTCTGGCCCCCTGACGATGCCTCCCTCGACGCTGGGTGCGTTCGCCAAGAGCGACCCCGATCTGGCCAGCCCCGATCTGGAGTGGCATGTGCAGCCGCTGTCGCTGCCGAAGTTCGGCGAGGCCCTGCACCCGTACGGTGCCATCACTCCCTCGGTCTGCAATTTGCGGCCCACCTCGCGTGGCCACGTACGTCTGGCCGATGCGGATCCGATGGTGTACCCGAAGATCTCCTGCAACTACCTGTCCACCGACGCCGACCGCGCCGTCGCCGTGCGCGGACTGCGGATGACCCGGCAGATCATGGCGTCGCCCGCCCTCGCCCACCATCGGCCGGAAGAGGTGCTCCCCGGTCCACACGTGGTCAGCGACGATGACCTGCAGGCGGCGGCCAGTGAATTGGGAACCACCATCTTCCACCCGGTGGGCACCTGTGCGATGGGCGCTTTCGATGCGCGCGGTGTGCCGAGATCGGCCGCCACGGTGCTCGACACCGACTGTCGCGTCCACCGCGTCGCGGGTCTGCGGGTCGTCGATGCGTCGGCGATGCCGACGATCACGTCGGGGAACACCAACGCCCCGGTGATGCTGATCGCCGAGCGTGCCGCCCGCGCGATCCTGAACTAGGTCGAAAGGTCGCTCGGGGTGTCAGTCAGCGGATCGGCATTGCCCCGGGTTCAGTCGACTCGCGGGGTGTGCGTTTCAGGCGACGGTGATGACCGGTGTGGGAAGCACACTCCGCCAGTCGTATGCGGGTGCGAGAAGCGGTGCATCCCGTCATCGAGACCGTCGAGATGCCAACCCGTCGAGACGAAGAACTCAAAGGCCGGCCGATTGTCGGGATCGACGAACGCTATCCACTGCTGCGTCGGGGCATGCCCGTCCCAGGTCAGTACCGAGGCCAAGACCCGGCGCCCCAGACCTGAGCGCCGCCTCGTTGGGCAGACAGCCAGGTCGGTGATCGCGTGCGCAATGCCCGCAGGATCCCAGGCGCAACCGGCAAGGCCCACTGCTGCACCATCGGCAGCAGTGATCACCAGCTGAACGCCGTCGCCTGAGGACAGGACGTGTTCGAGCCATTCCCGATCGAGCGGACCCAACCGGCGATTGAGCTCCGCATCCTCGAACCACCCCACGATCCACTCCCAATCGGCACGCACCACCCGACGAACGTGCAAACCCTCGGCAGCCGACGCCTCCACAACACCATCATTCCAGCTTGGCCAGGACCGCCGAGCAACCGCAGACACCGACGTAGCTGACCCGCGCCTGGGCGATCTGGCCGGCACGCGATGCCGCTCCCCCATCGTCGTAGCCCGATTGACCGGAGCGCCCCGTCGCGGAAACACTCGGCACCGCTCCACCCACTACCGAGACCCGAGTCCGGTTGCCGCTGGTAGTGTCAGCAAACGAAGCACGAACGCGTGACGTGACCGCATCTCGGTGGTCACTCCCATGAGGAAACCGGGGGTGGCATGGTGCGCGCGATACGCAAATGGTGGTCACAGCCAGACCATTACGAGTGGATGGTGGCATACCTCGACCACAGAGGCATCCTCGACGCGTACCGAGGCGTGACAGCGGTCGTCGTCGGTTGCCTGGGTGCCGTGCCGATCCTGGGCATCGTCAGCCCGGCCGGACCTCGCAGCCGATTCGCCCAGGTGGCCGCGATCCTCGTCGCGGGCCTCGTCGTCGTCATGGCGTCAGCCTGGGCATTGCGTCGCAAACGTAGACCCTCGCGAGTTCAATCCGAAGTGTTCTCCCTGGCCAGCATCGCGTGCGTCGCCGCGATGTCTCATTCAGCCTCAGCCACTCGTAGGGCTGCTGGGGTGCACCGCCTTTGCCATATTGACCACCTACATCTCCTTGTTCCACACCGCTGGCCTGACGCTCGTCAACCTCGCCGCCGGCGCCGGCGTCGCAGGCGTGCTGGCGAATCGGATCGTCGAATCCAGTGGCGACATCGCGCTCGCCTCGAGCGCGTTGATCCTCTTGACCGCAGTGAATGTCGCCGCACCCTTGGCGGTGCAGTCGTTGTTTCGGGCGCTCGGAATGGATCTGGCCGTCGCAGAGCGCGACCCGTTGACGGGCCTGCTCAACCGGCGAGCATTCTTTCGTGAAGTCGCCACCCTGCTCGACGGCCATCGCGGCGCCGCCGACAGATACGTGGGGATCGTCATGGTCGACCTCGACAAGTTCAAGGCACTCAACGACCGCCACGGACACGCCGCCGGCGATCAGGCGCTCATGGCGGTTGCCCGTGCCATGCAGCACAGCTGCACCGACGAATCGGTCCTCGCCCGACTCGGAGGCGAGGAATTCGTCATCGCAGTGGTGTCCCACGATCCGAATGTGTCGGTAGCCCACCGAATTCGCAAGGCCATCGCACACCTGCCGGTGGGCGTGACCGCAAGTGTCGGCACCGCGAGCGCGTCCCTCGATGCCGTCCCCACCGGACCGCTCGTCGAGCCAACGTTGACCACGCTCATCGACGACGCCGACAACGCGATGTATTGCGCCAAGCGCTCAGGAGGCGACCGAGTCGTCGCCCACCGAGGACCGAATCCGCGTCGCGGCACTTAGTCATGTCAGGCCCCAGCGAGCCAAGCCGCGCCAGCTAAAGAACGCGGACTTCGCGGAATTCACCAGCGATCCGAACGTCCGGGACCTCGTCAAGAGACGCTCCGCGGCAACGACGATCTGGCTGCGGTACTGCTCAGCGGCGACCGGGGCCGGGCCTGGTTGATGCCCTCCGCGGCAGACGACTGGGCCAGCGCGCCCTGGTCGGCGTCAAGACACCAGAGACCTCCGACGCGGCCACCCGGCAATTAAGGCGAACTACCTTCTCAGGCAGGATCTCCGCAACGCCGTCGAGGTCGTCGGTGGATATCTGCCCCACACCGCCGGACGCGAGCATCGACTGCTGACGACGGCGCTGAGCTTCCTCGACGACGCCATGCCCGACGCGGCCGCCCAGGCGCTCCTCCCCGAGCAGCCGGTACACCTCGACCTCACCGACCTCAACGTCCTGGGCTTCTTCGACACCGACGGGTCGTTCACCCCAACGGGAATCATCGACTTCGGCGACCTGGTGTGGACGTGGCGACTGTGCGAGGTGGCGGTCTCCGTCCACGCCGCGGTCGGACGACAGCCACGCGATCCGTTGGCCGCCTTGACCCCGGTGCTGAGCGGGTTTCTCGAGCACCAAACCCTGTCCGAGACCGAAGCCGACCACCTCTGGTCGCTCGTCGTTGCGCGGGCTGCGATTTGCCTCGCCGCCGAGTCGGTGGAGGCTGCCAACGCGCCTGACGACGTCTACGTGACGGAATTGGCCGCGCTGGATCTGGAGGTGCTCGACGGTGTCTTGTCCGTCGATCCCTTGCTGGCCCGGGCAGTGGTCCGCACGACGTGCGATCTGAGTCCGCACCCCGTTGACGCCGCCGCACGGCTACGTGAAGCGCGCCCAACTCCCGTCGTGACGTCGGATCGCGTCACCAGGGACTCGCAATGGCTCGAACTCGCGCACGAGGAAACCGACGTCCTGGACGTCGGAACACCCGAGGCGATGAGCCTCGGTGAGGACTTCACCGTCACCGGTGGCGCCGACGTCATGGCCCCACTGGACGGCCAGATCGTCGACGTGTCGAACGACGCCGTCACCCTGTCGTGCGATCTGGGTGTCACGCCGGTGTTCATCCGCATCGGCGGCGTCGCTGCTGCCGTCGGCATCGGCGACGAGGTGACCCGCGGCCAGATGCTGGGCACCCTTGCCAACACTGATCCATGGCAACGTGCTCAAGGTCAAGCCGCCGTTGTGCGTTCGGCGCGTCGACGCCGCGGAGTTCGTCGAGGCACTTGATCGCGTCCTTGGCGAGAGAGCGCAGTTTCGGGCCCTCGCAGCCCCAGCCCGTCGGCTCTGAAAGTGGAGGGCATGGCATCCGAGCGTAGAGCCTGATAGGCGGATTCCACCGGGTCGCGCCGTGGCCGAATCGGTCCGATTCCCGGACTGACGCGTCCCGGCGCGCGCGGGCCCCGGCGATCAGGCGCCACCCCAGGGTGGACACTAGGGGCGTGGCCCTTTCTGCAACGGTGTTCAAGGTCGAACTCGGCGTCTCCGATGTCGATCACGGCTACTACGCCGATCACACGCTGACCGTGGCCCGTCATCCCAGCGAGACCGACGAGCGCATGGTGGTGCGGTTGTTGGCGTTCGGGTTGCGTGCGCACCGACTCGGCGACGTCGACGGTGAGCTGACGTACGGGGCGGGCCTGTCCACCCCCGGCGAACCGGACCTGCGGCTGGCCGACTACACGGGTCGGATCTTGGAGTGGATCGTCGTTGGCCAGCCCGATGAACGGGCCTTGGGCAAGGCAGCCAGTCGGGCCGATGCGGTGCTGCTGTACCCCTTCGCGGCCGCCGCGGCCACGTGGTGGCGCACCGTGGGACCCAAGGTCGCGAAGCTCCCGAATCTGTCCGTGGTGCAGATACCGCACGCACCGGTGCAGCGCCTGGCGCAGACCGTCGATCGACGAGTCTCGGCGCAGGTCATGGTGATGGAAGGTCAGGTGACGATGACCGTGAGCGGTATCGACGCCACGTTCACGCCCGAGCCGTTGATGTGAACCTCGCGGCCTGAGGGGCGCGATCGTCGGTCGAGACCGTTCTCCGTTCAGCAGTCCGGGCGCGGCGGTTTCAGCGCGGCGGCAGTCGTGGTGGCGAGTTCACGTGGGCGTGGCTGACTACACCGTGATCGGAGTGCGCCGACGGGAGAACTGCAGCGCGTCGTCGTCGATCTTGCCGTTGCGGATCACCCGCAGATCGACGAAGTAGTTCTGCTTGAGGCGCCACGGGCGCTTGGAACCGGACTTGGGCAACCGGTCGATCGCCCGTTTGACGTACCCGGAGGTGAGGTCCAGGAAGGGTCGGCGCTCGACGTCGCCGCCGGGCCGGCGTGGTTCGACGGTGGTCCAGCCGTTGGCGTCCATGTGGTTGAGCAAGCGGCTGACGTACTCAGAGGTGAGGTCGGCCTTGAGTGTCCAGGACGCGTTGGTGTAGCCGAAGGTGAACGCCATGTTCGGCACTCCGGACAGCATCATGCCCTTGAACGCGACGGTGTCCGCCACGTCGATGGGAACACCGTTGCGCTGCAACCGGGCGCCGCCGAAGAACCGGACGTTCAGACCCGTGGCGGTGACGATGACGTCGGCCTCGAGCGTCTTGCCCGACGTCAGCAAGATCCCGTCGTTGGTGAACCGGTCGATCGTGTCGGTGGCGACGTCGGCGGTGCCCATGCTGATCGCCGTGAAGATGTCGCCGTTGGGCGCCAAGCACACCCGCTGGTCCCACGGCTTGTACTCAGGCGCGAAGTGCTCGTCGTAGTCGAAGCCCGCGGGCAGCCGGCGCATGGCCATGGAGCGCAACGTCTTCCGGAAGACACCGGGCAAGGTGCGAGCGATCTGATACTGCGCGGCGGCGGTGAGGATGGCCTTCCACCGCACGGCCGTATAGGCGGCCTGCTGCGGCAGCAGCCCGAATGCCCGTGCCGCGAAGGGGTCCTTGTCGGACAACGATCCGATGTAGGTCGGCGTGCGTTGCAGCATGGTCACATGGCCGGCACCGCTGTCGGCCAAGGCGGGGACCAAGGTGATCGCCGTGGCACCGCTACCGATCACGACGACATTCTTGCCCTGGTAATCGAGGTCCTCGGGCCAGTGCTGCGGGTGCACGATCGTCCCGTCGAACTCTTCGGTCCCGACGAAGTCGGGCGAAAAGCCCTGCTCGTAGTCGTAGTAGCCGCTGCACGCCCACAGGAAGCCGGCGTGGACGATCGCCGGCTCGCCGCCGCGGTCGACGGTGATCTCCCAGACGCCGTCCTGGTCGGACCAGTTCGCCGACACGACCTTCTGGCCGTAGCGGATGTGCTCGTCGATGCCGTTCTCGGACACGGCTTCGTTCAGGTAGTTCCAGATCGACGGACCGTCGGCGATCATCTCGTCGGTCGCCCATGGCTTGAAGTGAAAGCCGAGGGTGTACATGTCCGAATCCGACCGGATCCCCGGGTATTTGAACAGATCCCAGGTACCTCCGAGCTTCTCGCGACGCTCCAGGATGGCGTAGCTCTTGCCGGGGGCCAGCTGCTGGAGATGCCAGGCGGCACTGATGCCCGAGATCCCGGCGCCCACGATCACCACGTCGACAAAGTCGGTCATGATGTCAAGCTATCAACACCTCGTCGGAACGGTCAACAACGTGTTGAACGAATCGACACCGTGTCAAGCGCCTCGGTGACCACCGCCGCCACGGTCCGCCCGCTCCGCGGTCGCCGACCGAACCGTCCGGTCGGCGACGAGCGCGAACACGCCATTCCCGGCGCCGCCGGGCGCCTGCTCGACGACGCGGGCGCCCCGGGATCTCCGGCGACGCTCGACCAGCGCAATGGCCTGTTCACGGGCTGCGACGTCATAGGCTCGACGGATGGTCGAGAAGCAGCCCCGCAATGGCCGCGTACGCGACGCGGAGGCGACGCGAATGCGGTTGCTTGCGGCCGGCCGGGACGAGTTCGCGCGCCGGGGGCTGGCGGGGGCTCGGATCGACAGCATCGCCGAGGCGGCCCAGGCCAACAAGCGCATGATCTATGCGTACTTCGACTCGAAGGCCGGCCTGTTCAACGCAGTCATCGAAGCCAACATCGCGGCCTTGCTCGAGGAGGTGCCCTTCGATGCCACCGACCTGGGCGCTTACGCCGTCGCGTACTTCGATCAACTGTTGGCCGACCCCACCGCACTGCGATTGACCTTGTGGCGCAGCGTGGAGGGCGGTCCGGCCCTACCCGAGGAGCAGCTCTCCTACGCCCGCAAACTCGACGCAATACGTGCTGCGCAACGGGATGGCGTCGTCGTCCCCGATCTCGACCCAGCCGACGTCATGGCCATGCTCTTCAGCCTCGCGCGCAGCTGGCTGAGCGCGGCCGATGCGCTGCGCGTGCAGGGGTCGCACGACCCCAACTCGGACCGCCGACTCTCCGATCACCGCGAGGCGCTGCGCGCCGTGGTTCGTCGCGCCCTGACCACCGATCGTCGAGGTCGTCAGCGGCGCGCGACGGGCGAGTAATCGTCGGCGTCGGTCAATGCGGCCGTCCGTTGCTGCGCTTGCGCCTCGTCGAGTCGTGCGCGAATCGAATTCACGATCAACTCGTGCGCGTCGGAGCCGAGGATCAGGCGGCGCGGCAGCGTCACGGCCTCGGCCGCGGCGATGATGGCCGCGGCCATCTTGGCGGGATCGCCAGGAATGGACTCGCGGCTGCGCTCGCGGCGACCACGGATCTTGGCTGCGGGCGTGCCGTCGTAGGCGGTCAGGGATTCGCCGATCGTCATCGATCCGGCACCGAATTCCGTTCGTGCAGATCCCGGTTCGACCAAACACGTCTGAATGTCGAACGGTCCGAGTTCCTCGTGCAGCGCCTCGACGAAGCCTTCGACCGCCCACTTGCTCAGGTGGTACAACGACATTCCCGCGGCCGCCATCTGGCCGGCCATGCTGGACACCTGAATGAGACGACCTCCGCCCTGGGTGCGCAAGAAGGGCACGGCCGCCTTGATGAAGGTCACGGCGCCGACGACGTTCGTGTCGACCTGGCGCCGAATGTCGGCGGTAGAGACCTCCTCGACGGCGCCGAACAGTCCGTAACCGGCATTGGACACGACGACGTCGATGTGGCCGAGGTCCTTCCATGCCTCGCCGACGACGGTGCGCGTCCGATCGCCGTCGGTGACGTCGAGCTCGCCAACCCACAACGTGTCCGGGTAGCGGCTCGCTAGTTCGTCGAGTCGCTCGGGACGACGCAGGGTCGCGGCGACGCGGTTGCCGCGCGCCAGGAGTTGCTCGGTCAATTCTCGGCCCAAGCCCGAGGACGTGCCGGTGATGAGCCAGGTGTGGGACACGGGTACGCCTCCAGTAACTATCCGGTTACTTACTTACGTTCGAACCGTACGTCTCGCTCGCCCGCGGGTCAAACGGACCGCCACGCATCGGCCCCTAGACTGGCCGCGTGCGATTCTCCGTGTGGCCGTCCACGACTCATCCATGGGACGAAGTGCTCGAACTGGCTCGGTTCGCCGACGACGGGTTCTGGCATTCGCTCTACGTTGCCGACCACTTCATGTCCCCTGGCGACAAGCCTGGGCAGACGAGCGACTGGCTGGAGGCCACCGCCGTGATGGCGGCACTGGCGACGGTGACGTCGAACATCCGCCTGGCAAACCTGGTGCTGTCGATGACGTTTCGGCACCCGGCGGTGCTCGCGAATCTCGCGGTGACGGTCGACCGAATCAGCGGCGGCCGCTTCACGCTCGGGCTGGGCGCGGGCTGGCAAGTCACCGAACACGAACAGTACGGTTTGGAGCTGGGCGAACCCGGGGCACGGGTCGACCGGTTCGCCGAGGGTCTCGCCGTCGTCTCGGGGCTGCTGACCAACCAGACGACGACGTTCGACGGCCGGTACTACCAGCTCACCGACGCGCTGTGCGAGCCGAAACCGGTGCAGTCGCCGCTGCCGCTGCTGGTCGGCGGGACGGGTCCACGAATGCTGCGGCTGATCGCTCGGCACGCCCACGAATGGAATCAGTGGTCGGCACCGGGTGGGTTCGGCGAGCGGTCGGCAGCGCTGGATGCGGCGTGCGAGAAGGAGGGCCGCGATCCGGCCACCGTGTGGCGGTCCACGCAGGCCCTGGTGATGGTCACCGACTCACCCGAAGCCGAGGCCACGGCGAAGGCCGCCGCCGAGTCCTCCCCGCAACCAGTGGTCTACGGTCCGGCCGCGCGAATCGCCGAGGCTGCGGCGACCTGGCGCGACGAGGGCGTCGACGAGGTGATCGTCCCCGACTTCGGGATGCCGCGCGGCCCGGCACGCCTGGACGCCTACCGGGCGCTGGCCGAGGCCTTCAAGCCGCTGGTGTGACGGTGCGCTTCGGCGGTGTCGAACATCGCGGTTCACCAACCGCGTCACAGCGTTTCGCGAATGCCGGCGAGAGCGCGGGTCGACGACCCACACCTCTGGAGGACTGACGCCGCTACGGACGTTCGCGGTAACTGGCGCGGTAGCTCTGGGGCGGGACGCCGACACTGCGGACGAAGTGGTAGCGAAGTGACGCCTGGGTGGCGAAACCGGACTTCTCGGCGACCCTGTCCATCGAAAGGTGGGTGGACTCCAGCAGTCGGCGCGCGCGCTCGATGCGCATGAGCAGCAGAAGCTGCATCGGCGTCGTGCCGAGTCGCGCTCGGAAGTGGCGGTTGAGAGTGCGCACACTCATCGACGCGTGCCGGGCGATACTGCCGAGGTCCAGAGGCCGGACCGCGTTCTCGTCCATCCACTCGACGATGCCCTGCAGTGAATCATCCTCAGGCCGAGGCGATTCGACGTACGGTGCTTGACCGCCCTCGCGCCGACTCGATAGGACGAGGCGCCGTGCGGTTCGATCTGCCAGGTCGGGCCCGGCGTCCTGCCTGATGAGGTGCAGACACAGATCGAGGCCCGCGGCCACGCCCGCCGAGGTCAGGATTCGCCCGTCGTCGACGAACATCGCCGAACGCTCGACCTCGACGGCGGGGTACCGCCGCATCAGTGCGTCGGCCCACTGCCAGTGCGTGGTGACCCTCCTCCCGTCGAGCAATCCGCTCGCGGCGAGGGCGAATGCTCCGACACAGATGGACGCGATGCGCGCACCGGCGTCGTAGGCCGCGCGCAATGCTGCGATCACGTCCGGATGCGGCGGTACGAGGAAGTCCTGCTTCCCGGGCACGATGACGACGTCCACCGCCGTCAGCTCGTCGAGGCCGAATGGCGTCCGGATCTCGACGGCGCCCCACTGGCTGGTGGTGCCGGCGGCACGGTCGGCGGCGCACACTCGCACGTCATAGCGCTCGTCGTCGCCGATCTCCGTCATCGACGCGTTGGCCATTCCAAAGACCTGACCGGGGATCATGAGCTCGAAGCCCAACACCTGCTCACAGCCCAACACGCCGACGATCATGGCCAGATCTTAATGGCTCATGTCTATCCAGCCACTAGTGCGCGCGCCGTCGTCGTCGCATGGTTGATCCATACCGCTCACGAGACGAAGGAACGACCGATGCCCGCCCTTGACGATGTCCCTACGGGACGACTTCGATCACGTCGATCTCGGACTGCGACTCCGCTCGGCTTCGCCGTGCACCTGGAGGACGTGACGTGCCCTGCGCCATCGTCTTTGGCCCGGTTCGACCTCGTCGATGCGGCCGGCTGGAGCGATCACCACGTCCCGCTACCCGAGAGCCGGTCATGACCCCGGCGTTCGACGCGGTGCGCGTGGAGGTGGAGGGTGGCTCCTTGACGGTGCACCGCCGGTCCGGCCAGGGGCCAACGCTGTTGTTCCTGCACTACTGGGGAGGCAGCGCTCGGACCTGGGACCCGGTGCTCGCTCACCTCGACCCGCACATGCCGGTCGCGTCCTACGACCACCGCGGCTGGGGGCGCTCCAACGCCTTGCCGGGACCCTTCGACCTGGCGCAGCTGACCACGGACGCAATCGCGGTCATGAACGCACTCGACACCAGCGTCGTGCTCGTCGGGCATTCGATGGGCGGGAAGGTTGCCCAACTGGTCGCGGCCGAAAAGCCCCAAGGGCTAGCGGGTTTGATCTTGGTCGCGCCCGCTCCGCCCGAACCGCCGCCGACGATCACGCCGGAGTTCCAACGGCAGCTCGCCCACGCCTACGACGATCCAGAAACGGTGGCCGGCGCCGTCGATCACGTTTTGACCGCATCCCCACTGACGGCGCCGGTGCGCGCACGAGTCATCGAAGACAGCCTCGCCGCTGCCATGCCTGCCCGGACCGAGTGGCCGCTTCACGGCATTTCCGAGGACATCACCGCGGCAGCTGCGCGAATCTCGGTCGACACCGTCATCCTCGCCGGCCTCAAGGACGTGGTCGAACCAGTTGCGGTGTTGGGCAAGCATCTCGAGCCGTTCATCCCGCCGGCACGTTCACCCGTTCTCATCGACTCCGGTCATCTGATCCCCCTCGAAGCGCCCGAGGCGCTTGCCCACCAGTTGGCGCGGCACCGAACGGGCCTCCGTCCGCGCTGATGGCAATCCGACACAGCCCGGGAGGGACGGTGCGCGGCGTGACATGGGACGACGGCCGCGACTGCCCTCTCCAGCGGCGACCCCGGGCTGCCGAACCACCGAACCCTGCGGCGAGGGGTCGCGTCAGCTCAGGGCGTCGATGAGTTCACCGACGGTGTGCGCCGACTCGAGGGGGTGGCGCAGGCGCCCGTCCGGGTTCACGGTGTAGAGGTTGCGCCGACCGACCTTCGACTTCGTCAGGTACCCGTCGGCGATGAGATCGGCCAGGATCGCCTGCACCGAACGCTCGGTGATACCGATCAAGACACCCAGTTCACGGGCCGTCAGCGCCTCCCCCTGCGCCAAGCACAGCAGCGCGTGGGCGTGATTCGTCAGGAACGTCCACGTACGTTCCGGCGCCTTCTTCGGGACTGCCGCCGTCGCGGGCGGCCGTTCCGGCGCCTTCTTCGGCGTTGCCGGTTGCGCGCGCGCTCGAGCGGCCGCCTTGCGCGGCGGCGCGGACTTTGCCTTGGCTGTGTTCTTCCTGGACGCGGGCATCCGGCACAGCATATGTGATTCGCGTAACGATCTTCGGCAATGCGCACCGTTGCCCACTCCGGATCGCCATCTCCGTCGTGGGCTGCTCGCCCTGCTCGGGCCACGCCGACGAACACAACGGTTCAGACACGAAGCTTGACACGCGATAATCAATACACGTAATTTGCTTCGCATGTTGGACCCCACCTCGACGCCCACCCTGCTGACGCTGATCGTCTCCCCGCTGGCAGTGGCGGCGGTGGCTGCCGTCGCCGGACGCCGCGCACCGCTGTTCGGCGCACGATTGGGCGTGGCGACGACGGTCGCGGGCCTGCTCGTCGCGGTCGCAGGGCTCCCGTCGGCATCCGACCACCTCGCCGCCGCCCTGTTGCTTCTGATCTTCGGGGTGAGCGCCATCTCGCAGGGCTTCGCGCTGCGCTACCTCGCCGGTGACGATCGAGCGTCCTGGTTCACCTGCGGCGCAGCGCTTCTCACGTCCGGAGCCACGGTGATGGCGTCCGCGACGACGCTCCTCGGGGTCGCGATCGGCTGGACCACCGTCGGCCTGGCCCTGTGCCTGCTGCTGGGCACCTACCGCGACCTTCCCACCGCGCGCGACGGTGTCCGCCGCACCGCGCTGGCCTTCGCGATCGGTGACGGCGCGCTCTGGGCGGCCGTCGGCCTGCACCATCTCGGCACCGACGCACTCGCCCCGGTGATCGCGATGCTCGTCGTCATCGCCGCCCTCTCTCGCTCTGCGCAGATCCCCTTTCACCGCTGGTTGCCCGCCACGCTCACCGCGCCGACGCCGGTGTCGGCCCTCCTGCACGCCGGGGTGGTCAACGGCGGCGGGGTACTGCTGGTGAAGCTCGCCGCGCTGTCGACCCCGCCGGCGGCAGGCATCGTCGTCGCGGCGGGTGCCGCATCCATGGTCTACGGCGCCGTGCTCATGCTGGTGCGGCCGGATGTCAAAGGCGCACTGGCCTATTCGACGATGGCACAGATGGGCTTCATGATGCTGACCTGCGGGCTGGGTCTCTGGGCCGCCGCGGTGATCCACCTGATCGGACACGGCTTCTTCAAGGCGACGATGTTCCTGTCGTCGGGCACCGCGATCGCCCGACACCGGCGCCACCACCGGCTCGCGCCGCCCCCGGGCCTCCCGCGGGCACGGCAGTGGGTGGTCGCCGCGACCGCGGCCCTGCTGCCGGGGAGCGCGCTGGCCGCAGGTGTGCTGCTGGTGCCCACCTGGCAGGAAGGCCACGCCGCCGAACTCGCGCTGCTGGTGTTCGCCTGGGTGACCGGGGCCGCCGCGACGTGGGGCTGGCTGCGGCGCCAGCCCAGCCTCGGCGGGGCGGTGGGCGCCGCAACGATCTTGCTGCCGACGGGGCTGGCCTACGTCGCGGTCGTCAGCGTGGTCAGTCGCTACCTGGCCCCCGCACTGTCGCCACCCATCGCGTCGGCGGCGACGGTGTGGGCGGTGACCGTTGCTGCGCTGGCGATGCTCGGCATCCTGGCGGCGGTGCGAGCCACGCCGGCGGCACACGGCCTCCAGCGCTTCCTCTACACCCACGCGATCAGCGCCGGGACCCTTCACCCGACAGGAGCACACCGATGACCTCCACCGACACCGCCTCGCGGCGGTCTCAGCTCCGCAGCGACGTCCGACTCGCCGCTCGGGCGCTGCCCACGCACTACCCGCTCGGCACCTTCATCGCGGTCAACCCGCTGGCCGGTCTGCAGTCCATGCCCTTCGAGCAGGCGGTCCGCCGCGCGAGCGACGTGTACGGCACGCGCGGCACCCTCCCCGAGGACGTCTTCCGTGCGCTGCATCGGCAGGGCCGCATCACCGATGCCGACCTCGATGCCGTCCTGGTGCGACGCCATCCGAACCTGGCCGACGAGCCACCCCTGACGCTCGCCGGCCGCCGCGTCACGGCGATCGAGATCTTGCGCGCCGACCTGCTGCACGGCCACACCGCCGCAGAGCCCCCGCGCCGTTTCCAGACCCACGCCGAACGCGTCTCCGGGAGGCTGGCCGCCGACGTCGACGCGCACGCCGCCACCTGGTGCGCAGCCTTCCTCGGCGGGGCAGGCTGGCCGATGCCGGACCGCCACCACGGCTTCTACCCCGCCTGGCGCGGGCTGGCCCGCCACGACCGAACCCTGCCCCGGGCCGTGCGGAAGCGGCTGCGCGCCACCCCGGAGCGGGCCGACGACGCCGTGCTGCACGCGCTCGACGCGCTGGGCATCGACGACGACGACCGCATCACCTACCTGCAGGCCCACCTGACCCGGCTGCCCGGGTGGGCGGCCCACATCCAGTGGGGCGCCGACCGACGCGCCGGCATCGACCTCGTGCAGTACCTGGCCATGAGGCTGAGCTACGAGGCCGCGTTCGTCTCGGGGACGCCGCACTCACAGGCCACGGACACCACCCGGCCCGCGACCCCCACCGCCCGTGACCGGGCGGCGCATCTGCTACCGGTCTGGGACGTCGGCGTGGCCGACGAGGCCGGACTGGTCGCCGTAGCGCGCGTCCTCGCGGCGATGCCGGTCGCCGCTCGGGAGATGGTGTGGCAGCAGGCGTTCGAAAGCCACTACCAGGATCGGCTGCTGGACACGTTGGCGAACACGCCGACTGCGGCCCCCGCTGCCGTGCACACCCAGCTGGTCACCTGCATCGACACCCGCTCGGAGGGCTTGCGCCGGCACGTGGAACGACGCGGTGGCTACCAGACGTTCGGCTTCGCCGGCTTCTTCGCGGTTCCGATCCGCTTCACGGGGTTGCTCGGCGGAGCGCCTGCGGACCTCTGCCCGGTGCTGATCTCTCCCAGCCACGACGTCACCGAACGACCCCTGGGGAATCCGAGGCGGCAGATCGCCGGTGCCACCAGCCTGGCCGCGGCCGAGACCGCCTTCCACACCGCCAAGCAATCGTTCACCGGACCCTTCACCCTCGCCGAGGCCGCCGGTTGGCTCGCCGCTCCCCTCGCCGCAGCCAAGACCGCGGCTCCCGCCACCGCCGGCACGCTCCGCCGTCGGCTGCGCGATCTCCTCGCGCCGCCGGCCGCGACCGTGCCGGCGGTGGCCGGGATGCCGCTGAACGAACGAGTCCTGTTCGCTCAAGCACTCTTTCGCTCGATCGGGTTGACCGACGGCTTCGGTCGGCTGGTGGTGCTCTGTGCACACCACAGCACCACCGAGAACAACCCGTATCAGGCCTCGCTGGACTGCGGGGCCTGCGGCGGGCAGGGCGGCGGCCCCAACGCCCGCACCGCTGCGCAGATCCTCAACGACCCCCAGGTCCGCGACGAGCTGTGGGCATCCGGAATCGACATCCCCACCGACACCCTCGTCGTCGCCGCGGTGCACGACACCACCACCGACCGGGTCACGGTGCTCGACGACCACCTGATCCCGGCCGGACACCGTGCCGACGTCGCCCGCCTCGAGCGCGATCTCGCGCACGCGGGCGACGCGCTGGCCGCCGAGCGGTGCGCCGACCTGCCCGGCGCGCCGCGTCGCACGTCGCCGGCGAAGGCCGCGCGCCACGTCGTGGCCCGCGCCTCGGACTGGGCGCAGGTGTACCCGGAGTGGGGGCTGGCGGGCAACGCCGCCTTCGTCATCGCCCCTCGGCAGGTCACCGCGGGAATCGACCTGCAGCGCAGGACGTTTCTGCACTCCTACGATGCCGACGTCGACGCCGACGGCACCGCGCTGGAGACCATCATGACCGCGCCGCTGGTGGTGGCACAGTGGATCAACTGCCAGTACTACTTCTCCACGGTCGCCCCGGACACCTTCGGCGCGGGCACCAAGACCATCCACAACGTGGTGGGCGATGCGGGGGTGCTCACCGGCCAGGTCGGCGATCTTCGACTCGGCCTGCCCCGGCAGTCGGTCCGGTTCGGCGACAGGCTGATCCACGAGCCGCAGCGGCTGCTGGCGGTCATCCAGGCGCCACTGGCGCGCATCGACATGGTCATCGACCGTAACCCGCTGCTGCAGCAGCTGTTCGACAACGACTGGGTGAGCGTCGCCGCACGCGAGGACGCCTTCGGCAGCTGGCAGCGCTGGACCCGCAACGGATGGCGCAGCTGGTTCGAGACCTCGCTTCCCACAACCACTCTCGACAAGGAGATGATCCGATGACACCCACCCTCACGCGGATGACGAAGGTCGAGGTCGTCGTCTCAGGCCAGGACGCGGCGGCGGTGCGCGACGTGATCACCGGTGTCGGGGCCACCGGTTTCACCAGCGTGTCCGGGGTGTCCGGCCTGGGCCACCACGGCTATCACCAGGGCCGGCTGCTGTTCAACCAGCAGGCGACGCTCGAACTGATCATCACCGTGGTGCCCGACGACAAGGTCGAGGCGCTGCTGGCCGGACTGCGCCGCCTTCTCGACGCCTCCCCCGGCGTGCTGTTCGTGACCGAGACCTACGTCAGCCGCCCCGAGTACTTCAGCTGAGAACCCCCACGAAAGGAAATGAGTGAGATGACCAGTGAGATGACCAGCGACACGACCGATGCCACGACGGACGCGACCCTGACCTGGCAGCGGCTGCGCGCCGGCGTCGCCCATCCGGCCGCCGGACCGGTGGCGGCGGTGTTCCGCTGCGCCGACGCCGGCTTCAGCAGCGAGACGGTGTTCGGCCAAGCCGCCGGGACGCTGCTCGACGTGAGCACCTGGGGACACACCGTCGACACCAGCGTGCTGGCCAGCATCGAGTATGCCGTCGACGGCCTCGGCGTTCCTCTCGTGGTGGTCCTCGGCCACGACGACTGCCCCGCGATGCACGCGGCGTTGCGCGCCTGGAAGCACGCTCAGCTTCCCGATGGGGCGATGCGCACTGCCGTGGAGAACGCGCTGCTGTCGGTGGTGCGGCGCGGCGCGGCGGCCGATTGCGTGGAGTCGGTGGCCTCGGCGCACGTGATCGACACCGGAACGGCGTTGGTGCAGCGCTCCCCCGCGCTGGCCCGCAAGATCGACCGGAGCGAGGCCGGCATCGTGTGCGCCACCTGGTCGCCAAGGACCCACGAGATCACGGTGCGCGCCACCCTGGGCGCGGTCGCGACGGACGATCCCGTCATGGAACGGGTCTAGGGACGTCCGCACCCGCTCTGGGTCCCCCTCGCGTCGCTCGCCCGACGACGAGCGGCCGGACGATGGCCGGCATCGCGCGCCATGCGTGCGCGGTGGCCTCGACGGTGAATCCGCAGGCGCGCATGACATCCGCGGTGGGGCGGTTGCACTCGCAACCG